>JANNWI010000267.1:0-2992 GCA_031414715.1 Methylophilaceae bacterium
ATTGACTCAAGCCAGCGCCAGTAGCCAGCGCCATTTGTGTACCAGAGCCTAAACCTGCATGCTCTGGAATTTTTTGCAGCACTTTCAGTGAAAATCCTGTTGGTAAATTAAATGATTGAATCAGATTTTCAACGATTTTAACAACATGTTCACTATGATTGGCTTCAATATTTAATTGATTACTTTTTGCAAGCTGCAATTGTGTGCAAGGCGCATCTATCGCCAAGCCTATGCCGCCGAAACTGCGGCCAGATGTGCGGCCAAGTGGTTGGCTTAAATCAAAAAACCCCATGTGCAGCCTAGCGGCGGCAGTTATAGTAAGCTGTTGATTAGGTGGCACGTCGGTATCCATACTTGACATTTTAGCGCAAAGCATTCGCTTGTCAGTATTAATTAACCTAATTGAATAATAATGCTACGTGACAAGCCTGCGCTATTTTGGCACAATCATGAAAAGAATAAGTTCATCAAGAAATATATCTAAATCAAAAATTACATTTGTTAAAGTTAGGGATGAGTATGACAGCGCATGCATTACCATTTGAACAGCTTCGCAACACCGATGTCGGCTCGGTTGGCGGTAAAAATGCTTCTCTAGGCGAGATGATTTCGCAATTAAGTGCTAAAGGAGTGCGCGTACCTACTGGTTTTGCTACCACAGCAGACGCCTATCGCGAATTTTTAGCACAAGATGGCTTAGATAAAAAAATTAATGATTTGTTAGACGTGTTAGACGCTGATGACACTCAGGCATTGGCCATTTGCGGCACACAAATTCGCCGATGGATTATGGAAGCCAATTTTCCTGCGGCACTTAATGTGGCCATAGCTGAAAATTATGCGAAATTAATCGAAAAATCTGCGCCTGGCACTACTTTTGCAGTACGCTCATCGGCTACCGCTGAGGATTTGCCCGATGCGTCATTTGCTGGTCAACAAGAATCATTTTTAAACATTCATGGCTTAGACAACATTAATCACGCTATTAAAGAAGTTTTCGCCTCGCTTTACAATGACCGTGCTATTTCTTATCGTGTGCACAAAGGCTTTGTACACGCCGATGTCGCGCTTTCTGCAGGCATTCAACAAATGGTGCGCTCTGATATTGGTTGTGCCGGTGTCATGTTTACCATTGATACAGAATCTGGCTTTAAAGATGTTGTGTTCATCACTTCATCTTATGGCTTGGGAGAAACTGTCGTACAAGGCGCGGTGAATCCAGATGAATTTTATGTGCATAAACCCACTTTAGCACTGGGTAAACCATCTATTGTGCGTCGTAATATGGGTTCAAAACTGATTAAAATGGTGTTCTCAGATGCTACCCAAGCAGGCAAAAGTACCAGCACGGTCGACGTCGATGTGGCTCAATCAGATGTTTACTCATTAAGCGATGCCGATATTTTAGAATTAGCGACTTACGCCATGACCATTGAAACGCATTATGGCTGCCCAATGGATATTGAGTGGGGCAAAAATGGTTTAGACAATAAATTGTACATTTTGCAAGCACGCCCTGAGACAGTGAAATCGCAAGAGTCACTCAAAAATGTGACTGAGTCATACAAATTACAAAAACATTCTGCCCTACCTTTAGTGGTTGGTCGCGCAGTTACACAAAAAGTGGGTGTTGGCCCTGTTAGAATCGTGTTAGACCCAGCGCAAATGCACGAAGTGCAGCCAGGTGATGTATTAGTGGCCGATATGACAGACCCTAATTGGGAGCCCGTGATGAAGCGCGCAGCAGCGCTGGTTACCAATCGTGGTGGCCGCACATGCCATGCAGCTATCATTGCACGTGAACTAGGCATACCTGCCATTGTAGGCTCTGTAAATGCCACTGATTTATTACGTGAAGGTGAAATTGTCACTGTTTCCTGTGCGGAAGGCGAGACTGGCTTTGTCTATCACGGCGCACTTGATTTTCAAATCAGCACGCAAACGAACGATGCGCTATCTAAACCGCCATGCAAAATCATGATGAACGTCGGCAACCCAGATATGGCGTTTAGTTTTTCGCAAATTCCTAACGACGGTGTAGGCTTAGCGCGCTTAGAGTTTGTCATTAACAATATGGTGGGCATTCATCCTAAAGCGATTTTAAATGTAGACGCCATGCCAGTCGCTATCAAAGCGGTCATTAAAAACCGTGCACGCGGCTACAGCTCGCCCAAACAGTTTTATATTGATAAAGTAGCCGAAGGTGTAGCAACGATTGCCGCAGCATTTTACCCAAAACCAGTGATTGTGCGTACCTCTGATTTCAAATCAAATGAGTACAAAAAATTAGTGGGTGGCGATATTTATGAGCCTGATGAAGAAAACCCGATGATTGGCTTTCGTGGTGCGGCGCGTTACATGAATGAAGATTTTAAAGAGTGCTTTGCCATGGAATGCTTAGCCATGAAAAAAGTACGTGAGGAAATGGGCTTGGTCAACGTTGAGCTCATGTTGCCATTTGTGCGCACCTTGGACGAAGCTAAAGCGGTGACTGAAATCATGGCGGTGAATGGTTTAAAACGTGGCGAAAATGGTTTACGTTTAATTATGATGTGCGAAATCCCATCGAATGCGTTATTGGCCGAGCAATTTTTAGAGTATTTTGACGGCTTCTCAATTGGCTCTAATGACTTAACCCAACTGACACTAGGCATGGACAGAGATTCTGGTATTTTGGCAGACGGTTTCGATGAGCGTAACGATGCGGTAAAAGTGTTGTTGAGAATGGTGATTAGCACCTGTAATCGCTTAGGAAAATATGTTGGTATTTGCGGCCAAGGTCCATCTGACCACACTGATTTTGCTGAATGGCTGGTTGCAGAAGGCATACAATCTGTTTCGCTAAACCCCGATACAGTAGTAACGACTTGGCAACGTCTGACCAAAGCATAGCAAGCCATTAATAACCATCACCAATGAAAATTGCTCGGCCAATAACGCATTCGATGGAATTTCGCACATCATAATTAAACGTAAACCATTTTCGCCGCGT
>JANNWI010000268.1:0-1823 GCA_031414715.1 Methylophilaceae bacterium
ACTAGCGCCTAATATAACGATTGATTCGGTAGCAAAAAAGATATTGCATTGATGGGTGTAGTTTAAAGATGGATATGGTGTAAAAATGGACTTTGTTCAACTTGGCCAATCACAATTAACTGTTTCTAAGGTTTGTCTAGGCACCATGACGTTTGGTGACCAAAACACGCATGCAGAAGCACATCAGCAGCTAGACTACGCCGTGTCGCAAGGGATTAATTTTATCGACACTGCTGAAATGTACCCAGTGCCGCCCAAGGCAGAAACTTACACCAAAACCGAGCCGATTATTGGTGCATGGTTAAAGCATCAGCAGCGCGATAAGCTGATTATAGGCAGCAAAATTTCTGGGCCACGCCGCGGTATGCCTTGGATTCGCAATAACGAATTTTCGCTAGACCGCACAACGATTCGTAACGCTTTGCATGATTCTTTAGAGCGTCTGCAAACTAATTACATCGATTTGTACCAAATTCACTGGCCGGAACGTAATGTACCGCTTTTTGGCCAATTCCAGTTTGATGCTGCTAACGAAATCGATGCCAATGGCAATGAAAAACAATGGATCAGCATTCACAACCAACTTGAAACGCTGGCCGAGTTGATAAAAGAAGGCAAAATTCGCGCGATTGGTTTGAGTAATGAACAACCGTGGGGCGTGATGGAGTTTGTGCGACTGAGTAAACAGTATGACTTGCCGCATATTGCCACGTTACAAAATGCTTATAACTTGCTCAATCGCCATATTGATTTTGGTATGTCTGAGATTTGTTATCGCGAAAAGGTCAGCTTGCTGGCATATTCGCCGCTAGCATTTGGCCATTTAAGTGGTAAATATGTTGCAGATCCGAGCGCAAGAGGTCGCGTTACATTGTTTCGCGGCTATGCACAACGTTACACCAAAACCAATGTATTAGCCGCATGTGAAGCTTATGCCCAACTTGCACAAAGCTGTGGGATTTCGCCTACAGATTTAGCATTAAGTTTTGCGTATCATCGCTGGTGTGTAGGTAGCACCATTATTGGCGCCACTAATATGGCGCAGTTGCAACAAAATATTGCAGCTTACCAAGTTCAATTATCGACCGAAATTTTAAAAGAGATTGACGCGATTCACTTGCGCTACACGAATCCCGCGCCATAAGCCCTGAGCCATAAGGGTTTTTTTAATGTGTGAGAGAGAGTGACTTTGTGATAAAAACTGACTGCGATACGATGATTCAGTATGTTAAGAAACTATATTTAAGAAATTTAGGCCCGAAATTTTTAGTCATTCTTCTGTGGCTATTGGCTCCGGCAACCCTGCAAGCCGCAGAAATGCCAACGATTGAAGACGCTTTGAATAGGTGTAAAGACACTTACCCCACGCAATTGCAAGCCAAAAAAAGATTAGCCTGCTTTGACAGTATTAGCACACCAGTTGTTGAGATGAAAGTGGGTGCGGTACCAGTAATAACGGATAACGCGCTAGCTAAAGATACTGCTGCAATTGCACCAACCACCAGCGCATCAATGCCAGCCAGTGCAAGCACTCCAAAAGCTAGCATAGCCATTAAAAAATCCAATACCAACTTAAGTTATTTAGAAAGAAAGTGGCGGCTAACTTCAGAGGGTGATTGGGATATTAGTGATTTTGAAACGTATAAGGCCAACTATTTACTGGCTACTTACAGCAGCAATGTAAACGACACACCGACTAGCCCAAGCAGGCCAAATACGGGAGATAGAGATTTAGATAATAAAGATATTAAATTTCAATTGAGTTTGAAATCAGAGATGCTTAATAATATTCCGTTGATTCGCGATTTGCCTTACGTCACCAG
>JANNWI010000269.1:0-3803 GCA_031414715.1 Methylophilaceae bacterium
GGCGGTGCAAACCCTGCTTCGCTTGCCTCTAACCAACGTGATGCACACACACACCAGCGGTCATTCGGTTTTAAGCCTTCAAAACCATATTCAGGTCGTGGCGTGCTTAAATCGTTGCCACGACTAATTGAAAATACCAAAAACTCTTCTGTCATTTGGCAACATATGGTGTGGCTGCCTTTATCTTCTGGCCCTGTTTCGCAACAGCCATTGCGGGTAAAGCCTGTCATTGGGTCTGTGCCACATACTTGCAGCGTGGTGCCTAATACATTACGTGCCATTTTTTTCCTAAAATTGTCATAAGTTTTCTACATCAATTATCATACCTAAAATTAATTGTTTAATAGACAGAAAGAAAATAATAATGCGTTATTGGTTAATGAAATCTGAGCCTGCCGATGTATCGATTGATGATTTAGCCGCGATGCCAAACCAAACGGTGGATTGGTATGGAGTGAGAAATTATCAGGCGCGCAATTTTATGCGTGACAGCATGAAAATTGGGGATGGTGTGTTGTTTTATCACAGCAATTGCGAGGTGCCAGGCATTGCAGGTATTTGTGAGGTCAGCAGTTTGGCTTACCCAGACCGTTTACAATTTATAAAAGGCCACAAATATTTTGATGAAAAAGCCACCCAAGAAACTCCACGCTGGTTTAATGTAGATGTAAAGCTGGTACGAAAAACACAGCTACTAAGCTTAAAAGACATGCGTGAGAACCCAAAACTTGAAAGCTTGCGCATTTTACAACGTGGCAATCGCTTATCGATTACACCAATTGAGGCAGGCGAATGGCGCATCATTATGGACTTACTTAAATAGACATTAATATTGATGCTATGCAAGCCGCATGGATATTGGCCTGTGGAGGCATATTTTTTGCACGCATTTGTTTTAAACATAAAAAAGCCCAATTGAATGGGCTTTTTTAATGAACATTTAGTTTTTAAGTTAATTACTTTGCTGCGGCGTCTAAACTACCCATACTTTTTGGGTAAGTCACAATTCCCCAAGGCAGTTTTTTATCTTCAATTTGGCCAGTTTGTGCTAGTGTTTCTGCGTCGTACACCAACACCGCGTCCGATTTGCCACAGGCCAGCAAAATCTGTTTGTTATCTGGCGTAAAGGTAAAGTGCCAACAACGTTTACCAGTGGGTGCTTCTTTTATTTTTACAAAGTTATCTGCGGCAAACACTTCTAACAATTGCGATTTATTACTGGCCACATAAATATATTTGCCGGCTGCGTCGTAACTAATGCCATAAGGCGTATCGCCAGTGGGCACTGTGCGCACAAAGTTAAAATCTTTATCTAACACCAGAAACTTGTTGCCATACTCTAAAGTTGCAAGATAGGTGTTGCCGTCTGGTGATACCTTGATACCACGTGGGCGATCACCATGCTCGTGTGTGCTAATTGTTTTAACTAATTCGCCGCTTTCAATGTTGTGCACGGTAATTGTATTATCGGCCTCGTTGGTGATGACAATATTTTTGCCATCAGCAGAAAACTCAATGCCTTCTGTCTCTGGCCCACCTGTAATATCGCGTACTTTTTCGCCTTTTACTAAATCCACTACTGCAATTTTGGCCGGAATTTTATCTTCATCATCATCTTCTTCTTCAGCCTTGGCCTCGGCCGAGCCAGGTTTTGGTGGTGGACCACCTTTTGCGCTAGGCTCAGATGATATAAAAGCAAAATTACCGCGAATACGCACAAACTCTGGGTTTTTGCCAACGGGAATTTGCTGCAACACTTGGCCAGTGGCGGTATCGATGACTGAAATACTTTCATTCTCACGCGTGGCCACAATCAGTTTTTTACCATCATCAGTTACGCCCAAACCGCGTGAGCCAGCCGCTTTTACATCGATAGTCTTGGTCACTTGCATTGTGGCCAAGTCAATCACACTGACACCACCGTCTTGGTTAGAGACATAAGCTACACCTTTATTGGTAGCATCGCCAGCAGCCGCTTCGCTATTGGCTTGCAGGCCTTCAGTTTTTGCAGCAACATCGGTTTCTGCTGGTTTATTGCAAGCAGTTAAGCTTGCCACTAAAGCCAACAGCACTAGGCTGATACGAGTATTTTTAAAATTTACGTTCATTCATTTCTCCAAAAATCATTTACAACAAAAAAGCACTTAGATGATTAACTAAAGCAAAAACTATACTAATAAGTATATGTTAATATGTTGTATTAAAACAATCATTTAAAAATAGCATTTTTAATTGTGGCTGTAACCAACCAACGGTAAGGCTTGATACAGCCAAATAGGGTCTAAATCATGCTTAGCGTGATGATGTTAATAAAAGCTAAGCCAACAATATTTACGCTAAAAATAACTGATAGGCTGGATTGTCTGTTTCATCCCAATACGCATAGCCTAAATTAGTTAAAAACTGTTCAAACTCAGTTTGCTCATTCGGCGGCACCTGTAGCCCAACCAACACACGCCCATAATCTGCGCCATGGTTGCGGTAATGGAATAAGCTAATATTCCAATCTTGCCCCATGCTATCCAAAAACTTCATCAGCGCACCTGGCTTTTCAGGAAACTCAAAGCGGTACAACACTTCGTGTTTGGCCTGCGGCGCACGCCCACCTACCAAGTGCCGCAAATGCAGCTTGGCCATTTCGTTGTGGGTTAAATCAATTGCATTTAAACCCTGCGCGGCTAAGTCGTATATAAGCTTGCCTATTTCTGTTGCGTTAGCAATGGCTAAACCCACAAAAATATGTGCCGCTTTTGCATCGTCATAACGATAGTTAAGCTCTGTAATATTGCGGTTGGCCTGTCCGTTATTTCCTAGTAACTTGCAAAACGCTTTAAATGCGCCTGGCGCTTCAGGTATTGTTACCGCTAAAATCGCTTCGCGCTGCTCGCCCAGCTCGGCGCGCTCAGCCACAAACCTTAGCCTATCAAAATTCATATTGGCGCCGCTGGCAATGCCAATCAACGTTTTGCCTGTAATGTTGTTACGCGCGGCATATTCCTTTAAACCCGCTGTCGCCAGCGCACCTGCAGGTTCTAAAATGCTACGCGTGTCTTCAAACACATCTTTAATTGCCGCGCAAATTTCATCGTTATCCACCACAATCATTTCATCTACAAATTGTTGAGCAAGTTTAAAAGTAATTTCGCCCACTTGCTTCACCGCTGCGCCATCAGCAAACAAACCCACTTGGTCTAAAATAATGCGTTTATTTTGTTTTAGCGATTCAGTCATGGCTTCAGAATCCTGCGCTTCTACGCCGATAATTTTAATCTCTGGCCGCACCGCCTTAACATAAGCCGCAATGCCTGCCAAAAGCCCGCCACCGCCCACGCAGCAAAATATCGCTTCAATGGGTTCTGGGTGTGCTTCTAAGATTTCCATGGCAATGGTGCCTTGACCAGCGATTACGTCAACATCGTCATAAGGGTGTACAAAAGTTAGTTGTTCAGCTTTCTCTAGTTCCAACGCTTTTACATACGCGTCAGAATAACTATCACCATACAAAATCACCTCTGCACCGCGTGATTTTACCGCATTTATTTTAATGGCAGGCGTTGTGGTTGGCATTACAATCACCGCGCGGCAGCCCAGTTTTTGTGCTGCCAGTGCCACACCTTGCGCGTGGTTACCCGCACTAGCCGCAATCACGCCGCGCTTTAAAAGTTCAGGCGCTAAATTTGCCATTTTGTTATAGGCGCCGCGTAACTTAAACGAAAACACAGGCTGCATATCCTCGCGCTTTAGCAACACACGATTATGAATACGTGCCGATAAAATTGGCTGAAACTCTAGCGGCGTGTTTT
>JANNWI010000270.1:0-4614 GCA_031414715.1 Methylophilaceae bacterium
ATTAAGCACTTATGTTTTGTGGGTGAGCGCGAAATACTGCGCGAAGCCACGCAAAAACTAGCGCATATACCCACCACTATTGTGCAAGGCCGTTACGATATGGTGTGCCCGCCGCAAACCGCTTGGGAGCTATCGCGCGCCATGCCGCACGCTAAGTTTGTGATGGTGGCAGACGCAGGCCATTCTGCTATGGAAGCTGGGATTACCAGTGCACTGGTGACTGCTACCGATAACTACAAGACACTATAAGGCACTCATTAATAATCGTGGCTCTCATTAACCCAGATAAGATGAATCGATTTAAAAACTTGACGCATCACCCTGCGCTAAGTAAACCATTTAATGCTTATGCCAAGCAAGAATACGCCACACCGCTATTTGTGTTGCGCGAAACTATTGCTGGTTTTTTGCGCCACAACGTATTTGGCATGTCGGCTTCTTTATCTTTTTACGCGCTGTTTGCGTTAATTCCGCTGGTGTTACTTATCTTCTTTCTGCTCAGTCAGTTTGTCTTTTCTTCCGATTACGCGATTGTAAAATTAGCAATTCTCACTGGTAACTTGGTACCTGATTTTAGTAATAAAATTATGATAGAGGTTTACAGCGCATCGCAAGCCAAAGCTGCGTGGGGGGCGCTGGGCTTGTTTGTGTTGTTGTGGACGATTACACCGTTAGCCAGTTCTATGCGCTCTGCTTTTTACACCATCGCCACCATGGTAGAGGCACCGTCATATTTTAAGCGCAAATTTAAAGATGTACTTTCGGTGCTGGGCATTTTGCTGTTATTTTTCTTGTTTACCTCTGCTGGCTTTGTTATAGAGCAAGCAGTGCGCTTTTTAGCTTTCCATTTTCCTGCGTCGCAGCTCAGTATGATTGGCTCGCTTAGCACATTACTACTAACTACCTTGTTAATTGTTATTTTTTACAAAGTATTTTTTCCACTGCGTGTTGCATTTGTACATGTGCTTATTGGCGCTTGCTTAACAGCTGTATTATGGCTAGCCATGCGGCCTGCATTTGGTTTGTTTTTATCGGTTAACCAAAATTATGGCGCAGTATTTGGCAGCATGAAAGCCATGTTTGTGTCGATTACTTGGCTATATTTAAACTTTGCTGTTTTTTTATTGGGCACCGAGTTAATTAGTACCTTACGTAAAAAAGACGTATTGCTACTTAAAGGATTATTTGACGACGTGCCAAACAAAGCTAATTATATTGAAGCTTTGATGGCGCGCTATGGCCTAGTGCTGCGCAAAGATGCCTATGTTTTTGAACGAGGCAATAGCGAGCGTAATTTGTATTATCTAGCCGATGGTGAAGTCAACTTAACCAATAACGGTAGCTTGGTACGCGCCCTTAAGGCTGGCGATTACTTTGGTGAGCTAGCCATGCTGACTAAGCAACCCACCACACTAGACGCTATTGTTAGCTCAGACGAAGCACGTATTGTTGTGATTTTTGCTGAAAATATTGATACCATGTTGGCAGATGACCCAAAAATAGCCATGCAGCTACTTAAAAATATGGCTAACAGATTACAAACTAACTTTGTGTAATACATGATTATGGTAAGACCATTGCAATCCAACTTACAGCCCAGCCAACAGCAAATACAAAGCCTCATTCAGCTGCTTAATAATGGCCAACTGGCGCAATCAGAAACGCTGGCAAAAAACTTAATTGCGCAGCATGCCAACGTTTTTGTTTTACATCATGCCTTAAGTTTAGCTTTAGATGGCCAACAAAAATATGCAGAAGCAGTCGATAGCTACCAAAATGCACTAAAACTTCAGCCAGAAAAATTCAATCAAAGTTCTGCCGACTTACTGTTTAACTTGGGGATTGCGCTCACTTATTTAGATAGATTTGATGAGGCAGTGAGCACTTATCAACAAGCCATTAAAATTAAACCTAATTTTTTTGAGGCGCATGGTAATTTAGGTACAATTTTACAGCGCCAAGGCAAGCTAGACCAAGCCATTAGCAGCTACCAATCTGGCTTAAAAATTAATCCGCAAGATGCGCGTGGTCATTTTAATTTAGGTACGGTGTTACGCGATAAAGGCGACTTAGCACAGGCAATCACTAGCTATCAACGTGCTATTCAACTGTTTCCCAATTACACCGATGCTCATAATAATTTAGGTGAAACATTACGTGACCAAGGTGACATGCCAGCGGCAGTTAACAGTTATCAGGCGGCTTTAGCATTAAATCCTAATCACCCAAACGCAAACTATAATATGGCCGAGTTTTTGTATTTGGCTAAAAACTATGAAGAGGCGATTACTTACTTTGAGCGCTCGCAATTAGACGATTGGCAAGCACGTAAATTGTATTGTCAATATAATGCCTTTAATTTCGATGCCTTCAAAGCCAATAGGGATGCGCTTGCTGGCGGCATGCCAAACACCTCGCCTTTTGTTGCCACGCTTTCCACACACTACAGCATTAATACTGGCACACCAGACCCCTACAATTTTTGCAAAAATGGGCTAGATTTTGTTTACCAAAACAAAATTTTAAAGGCCGGTAGCACTTTATTAAAAGATTTGCTTAATGACATTGATTCGGCAGATATTGCAGAGCGCAAGCAAGGCCGACTGACTAATGGTCAGCAATCGGCAGGCAATTTGTTTAGGCGCCCAGAAGCGTCTTTTCGTGCGCTTGCTGACCTAATTAAACAAGAGTTTTTAAATTACAAAAACAAATTTGCTAGCGCCAATTGCGAGTTAATTACTGCATTTCCCAGCGAGCTAGCATTTACCAGCTCTTGGTATGTAAAAATGCAACAAGGCGGTCATTTAAGTGCACACATTCATGAGATTGGCTGGATTAGCGGCGCGGTGTATTTGGCCATGCCTGCAGAAAACGGCCTTGAAGGTGCGTTTGAGTATGGCACACACGGAGATAACTATCCGATTATTGCACCTAAGACGATTGCAGATTTCCCCACCGCACACATCATGCCTAAAGTGGGCGACATTGTGCTATTCCCGTCGTCGTTATTTCACCGAACAATTCCGTTTACCTCAAACCAATCCCGCATTTGTATTGCTTTTGATCTTAAGCCAGCTGGCGAGTGATAAAAAAATAATAGTTATTAAAATTTAGGTTTAAACATGACAAACTTTATCAGTTATGTGTCAAAATAAACCACCAGTTGACGAAATTCGTACGCGATTTTCAACATTCATAATAAAACGTTCAACTAAAAAAATAAGCGACTGTAGTTAAATTTATGATTTAAATCATTTTTTAATTTTGATTAGTGCTTATTTTTTATCTTGCCAGTAAATTAGTATATTGGCTTATTACTTGCTTAATTTTTATACAAACTATAATGGTATGCAGCATTGCTGCTTGCATATTAAGGGAAACCGAATGACCAATATACAACTTTTTGATGGTTGCTGTGTACTGAATGTTGACGACCAATCAACTAGTAGAGCCATCCTCACGCAAATCATCAAAAGCATCAATCCCAATATTAATGTCATCGAAAAAAGTAACCCTGAAGAAGCCATAGAATGGGCCACACAAAATAAAGCAGATTTGGTTTATGTGGATTACTTAATGCCAGAAATGAATGGCATAGATTTTGTACGCTTGCTAAAAACATTGCCAAATTATAAAGCGGTACCTGTGATTATGATTACCATTAGAAAAGATGCAGAAACACGTTACGCCGCACTGGATGCAGGCGTCACTGATTTTATTAGTAAGCCTGTGGATATGTATGAATGCAAAGCACGCAGCATCAACTTACTCACGATGCATCAGCAGCATATTGCCTTAGAAAATAGAAGCTACTTACTGGAAAGCTTGGTAAACGCTGCAACTGTAGAAATTAAATCACGCGAAAAAGAAACCCTAATGCGCCTTGCACGCGCAGGCGAGCATAAAGATTTTGACACAGCCATGCACTTGCAGCGCATGTCGCTATATAGCCGCGCGCTAGCAGACAAGATTGGCCTAAGCGAGGATGAAGCTGAAATTATTGAGCTTGCTGCGCCTTTGCACGATATTGGCAAAATTGGTATACCAGATAGTATTTTGCTAAAGAAAGGCTCACTAGACGACGTAGAGCTGAAGCAAATGCGCAAACACCCACTCATAGGCTATGAGATTTTGCACAGCAGCCCCTCAAAATATCTACAAAAAGGTTGTGAAATTGCGCTAGCCCACCATGAGCGCTATGACGGTACAGGTTACCCTTACTCGCTTAAAGGCAAAGATATCCCGCTGTCTGCGCGTATTGTGGCCATTGCCGATGTGTTTGACGCGCTAACTAGCGTACGCCCATATAAAGAAGCATGGACGATTGATAAGGCGCTAGAATACATACGCGATGAAAGTGGCAAACACTTTGATCCAGAACTTGTTACTGCGCTGCTATCGATGCGCGATGTGTTGGCAAAAATTCAAAGTGAACACGGAACAGCCTCTCACTAAAATGTTCTTTACACGTTAAATGTGCTGGGCTGCAGTGTTATTCTGGTAATATTCTTACAGATTTAGCTCTTTTTAGAGACACCTGAAGCACATCTAAGTAGCCTGTTTCAAAGCAACTACTCGCCCCAGTAAAATAAGTTCTATAGTGTTCAAACAACG
>JANNWI010000271.1:0-3753 GCA_031414715.1 Methylophilaceae bacterium
CTCATAGCGTCATTCGGTTGAATGTCACGGTCTTGCGACATTGGATCGTTGTCTAAATACTCACGACTGGCTACATCGTAACCGTAATCAAACTGATTGAGCACATTGTCAATGCGGAGTAAATCAATAAAGTTGTGACCACTTTGTTGTTCGCCCGAACCTTCGTTAGCGTCTATGCGTTGTTGCGCTAGGTTGGCGATAATGTCATCAATATTGTCACCTGTACTGATGGCTTGAATAACACTTTGAATAGTAGCTTGTGAGACGGCGTTGTCAGTTGGCTCAACTAAATTAAATAAAATGGCATCGCTAAGCTCTTGGGTGAAGGTGACAGTTTGTTGCGAAGCAATTTGCACATTGTTGCCATTGACGAGCTGCAGCTCTACCGTGGTTCCTTTGTGGGCAATAATAGTATCACCAGCATCGATGCTATCACCCAATGCGAGTTGTCGTTGTGCGCCCTGCGCGTTAACAACAATTGCTGAACCTGTTAATGAAACGACTACGCCGATGTTTGCCATGTTATTGCTTCCTGTCATTGATGTAATATGCAAAACACATTACTTTTTTCCATGGTGCTATTTAACAGCAACAATAACAAGAAAACTATTGGCCTAAAGTACAATAAAAAGAACAGTAAAAACAACAATAAATTAGAACAGTAAAAACCGGTTTTTATTACGAGAAAAAATGACCGGCCTGCAGACCAATACCCATGCGGCTTACAGGGCAGCCGTTTGGATGCTTTATGTTAATTAGGCTTTTTTGTTGAGCATTAATGCGAGATGCAATCTATCTTTCGCGCCTAAACGTTCAAAGGTAGAGGATAAATGCGCTTTAACCGTGCGCTCAGTGATATTTAAAATACGGGCAATTTCTTTATTGCTTAAGCCTTTGGCGGCTTCTATGGCAACTTCTTTTTCACGCTTAGTGAGCAACTTTAAATGTTGATTGACAAGTTCGGCTTGGTTTCCTGCCAAGTTGGTGGAAACCTCAATCAAACGTTTAAGCAAATCTTGCCCCATCCAAACGCCACCATTAATGATGACCATTTTAATTTCAGATAATACTTTGGCTGGGCTGTAAGCATGTGAGTAAGCGAGTACGCCTAAGCTCATCACATGTAGCGCCTCTGCTTGGTTTGGCGCGTTGGCCAACACTGCAATTTTGGCATTTTTATATTTTTTTTGAATCAGCGAAATGGTATTAGCTAGCCACTCCTGCCTGTCTTCGTTCATGTGCAGCCAAAATACAACATCCGCCTCTTTTTGTACTTTTGTTGGGTCAGCCAGTACAAAAGCGGTAACTTTGGCTTTGGGAAAAGCTTCTACCCAACTGACCAGCGCATTTTGAAGCGGTGAGATGAAAATATCTTGCATGATTATGATGAACTAGCGTTCACTAAAAGCGTATGACTTAGCTTTCAATACAGGTTTTAGTAAATAAGACAGAATGGTTTTTTTGCCGGTTAAAATATCAACTTGTGCCACCATGCCCGGAATAATTGGCAAATTTTTACCCAGCGTTTTTTGCAGTGTACGCACCCGCACCAAATAATAAGCATTACCCTTGTCGTCTACTATTGAGTTAGCCGCAATACTTTCAACCACGGCATCTAGCGTGCCATAAATCGTATAATCGTAAGCAGTTAATTTAACAACTGCTGGCTGACCTGGGCGTAAAAAAGCAATGTCTTTAATTTCTACCTTAGTTTCAATTACCAGTACTTCATCAGTTGGTACTACCTCCATCACCTCTTTGCCAGGCTGAATCACACCACCCAATGTATTAAAAAATAAACGGCTGACTTTGCCGTTAACTGGTGATTTCAAAGTGGATTGCTTAACCTTATCGCTAAGTGCCACACTGGTTTCGGTTAAGCTATTGAGTTTTGCAGATGCCTCATTTAGCTCTGCACGCACTTTGCTTCGAAAATTCTGTTCAGCTTCTACAATTTTTCGTCTGGCCTCGCTAATTGCAACTTGAATACGGCTTATTTGCGCCCTTGATTGATCTATCTCGCCGCGCGCGCGCGTGACTTCGCGCTCTAATTTTAAAATATCAATCTCAGATACTGCACCGCTAGCTAGTAAAGGCTTGTTGGCAGAAAGCTCTTTATTGGCAGATTCAAAAGTTTTTTCTGCCAGTTCTTTTTTAAATTCTAGCTCTACTAATTCTTTTTCACGCTGCACCATTTGATCGCGCGCAATACTCACAATCGAATCTAAATCTTCACGGCTTGCGTTATATAAAGCTAGCTCTTGCTCATACACAAGCAGCGCCTCGGTTTTCACCTCGGCAGGCGGATTAAACGCAGTGCCCTGTGCCAGCGCTTGCAAGCGAGATTGTTTTGCCAACAAGGCTAAATATTGACCTTTATTTTCACGTAGAGATGAGATAGCGCGTGTTTCATCAATTTTAATCAGTGGCATCCCTACTTTGACAAGATCGCCTTCTTTGACTAAAATTTCCGAGACGATACCACCATCTAGCGATTGAATCACTTGCAATTGACGTGAAGGAATCACCCTGCCTTCGCCACGAGTAATCTCATCCACTTTACCCAACCATGCCCATGCTAGCCCAGCCAACAAAATAGCGAGAATGGCGTACAACAGCAATTTAGCCCTGAGTGGTGTTTGCTCCAATATCGCCAAATCGGCTTCTTCGTCCCAGGTTAAATCATCGCGACTCTCAGTTGGCACGGCGCGGTCAATCAAAAAGTAAATTGGCTTAGTCAACCAAGATTGACGGCTAAATAGCTGATTGACTGTGCCAATTTTTTTAAATAAGGATTCGCTCATGTCTATAATGCCTTTGCCACTTTGCCTGTGCGCAACGCTTCTATTATTTGATCTTTAGGGCCATCTGCCACAACTCTGCCTGTATCCACCACAATAATACGCTTGGCCAAGTCAAACATGGTAGAGCGATGCGTAATTAACACAATCGTTTTGCCTGCAGATGCAGCTATCAGCCGCTGTTTAACATTATCTTCGCTAGAGTGGTCCATGGCGCTAGTTGGCTCATCTAACAATAAGATATTTGGTTTAGCGATTAAAGCGCGCGCAATGCCCACGCCTTGGCGCTGGCCACCAGATAGCGTTTCTCCACGCTCGCCCACTAGCAAATCAAAGCCTTTTGGGTTGGCGTTAATAAATTCATCAATACCACCTGCATGCGCCGCTGCAAGCACGGTTGCATCATCTGCATGCGGCGAGGTCATGGTAATATTTTCGCGCATGCTGCCATAAAACAAATGCGTGTCTTGCTGCACGTAACCAATTGATCGTCGCAACTCAGCGGGATCGATTTGGCGTGCATCGATGCCATCCACCAGCACCGCACCTTCAGTCGGTTGATATAGCCCGAGCATCAATTTATGTATAGTTGATTTGCCAGAGCCCATGCGGCCTAACAGCGCAACATGCTCACCTGCTTTAATCTTGAATGACACTTTTGTCAGCGCATTCTCTTCTGCACCTGGATATTTGAAGCTCACTTCTCTAAACTCGATATCGCCCATAAAACTAGTACGCGATAAAAAATTTGAATCCAGTGGGCGTTCAACTGGCTTATTCATGACTTCATCTAACGATTGTAGCGAGGTACTGGCCGTATGGTATTGCGTGAGCAAGCCAGCAGTTTGCGCGATAGGCGCCAACGCTCGCGATGACAGCATGCTGCAAGCAATTAAGCCACCCATGGTGAGGTCACCCTGAATCACCAAATATACACCCAACAATATTAATA
>JANNWI010000272.1:0-1701 GCA_031414715.1 Methylophilaceae bacterium
CTTAATAATCAACTTTAGTATCAAAAAATCCCATATTTATATGCGTATATCCTTTATATTGCTCTGCCTAATGGCTTTACCCATAATATCGTATTCAGCACCCTACTCTGCACCATTTTGGTTACCTGGTGGGCATTTACAAACCATTTATGCTGCAACACTTGCAAGCACAGATGAAGTTAGTTATCGCCGTGAGCGATGGGAGTTGCCAGATGGCGATTTTGTGGATGTTGATTGGACTGACCCAACTAATACTGAACAAAACTCGCCTGTAAATTTGTCTGCTAACTTAGCACCTGACTTACCTATAGTTGTGCTTTTTCACGGCTTAGAGGGAAGCTCGCAAAGTGGCTATGCAAAATCACTGATGGCAGCAGTTCAAGCCAAAGGCTGGCGTGGCGTAGTGATTCATTTTAGAGGATGTTCAGGCGAACCAAACCGCTTACCACGTGTGTATTACGCGGGCGATACGCCAGAAATACAACTACTATTATCGCGAGTACACGAAAATGCCCCACAAGCGCCTATTTATGCGGCTGGTGTTTCTTTAGGTGCTAACGCACTATTAAAATGGCTTGGCGAATCAGGTGAAGAGGCTAAAACTATCATCAATAAAGCAGTTGCTATTTCTGCACCTATGGATTTAGCCGCATCGGCCACCGCACTAGACACTGGCCTAAACCGCATTCTTTACACGCCACGTTTTGTCGATTCTATGCGACCAAAAGCGCTAGCCATGAACGAGCGCTTTCCTGGCTTATTAGATACAAATAAAATTAAAATGGCTAAAACAATACACGATATAGATAACGCGGTGACTGCAGTGTTATTTGGCGCTAAAGATGCGGATGATTACTATGCAAAGAACGCATCTAAACCTTGGTTGAACCAAATTCGCTTACCAACACTGATATTAAATGCTAAAAACGACCCTTTTATACCAGAGGTAAGTTTACCTACTGCGACTGAAGTGTCCAAATTTGTTACGTTAGAGTACCCAGAAACAGGCGGTCATGTTGGTTTTTCTGGAGGTGATAATTGGTTACCGAACCGGCTAATAGAGTTTTTTCAAGCGCAATAATCAGTAAAATAGCAATACATTTGCGCATTTATAATTGATCGTTCTAACGTATTAAATACAACGAATCAAAACATACTGAGAAACTTAAGTATGGTTGTATAGTCTGTTAAAGTACGCTAATTTATAGCGTAATTTTGAATATTATTTAGGTTTACCATGTCACTAATTAACACATCATTAGCACTGGCCGAAAAAGGCATTATGCCAGATCACTTTATTCGTGCTGGCATACGTAGGCTTGTCAATACCCGCTTGAGTGAAATTTGTGCCAGCGATTGTGAAGCTGGTAGCAAAATTTCTGCAGATTTTATTACTGCTATGAATCAATCTAACATTGCTGAAGTACCAGAACTTGCTAACGCGCAACATTACGAGATACCTGCTGAATTTTTCTTTCATTGCTTAGGTGCCAATCGTAAATATAGTAGCTGTTTTTGGATGCCAGACACTGAAGATTTAGACGAGGCAGAAATACTAGCGCTGCAGCAAACCTGCGAACATGCCGACTTACAAGATGGCCAACAAATTTTGGAGCTAGGCTGTGGTTGGGGTAGTTTAAGTTTATGGATGGCTACCCACTACCCTAATGCGCAAATCACTGGCGTTTCAAACTCAAACTC
>JANNWI010000273.1:0-1892 GCA_031414715.1 Methylophilaceae bacterium
CTGTACGCAGTGAAGTGATGTCACTGGCTGAGCAAGCAGGTTACTTAACAGATGAGGATGTGTTTAAGGCAATCTCTTGAGGTCATTTTTAGATACCAATGTTCTGGTAAGTGCGTTGGCCACGCGCGGTTTATGCGCCGATTTATACGAACGATTACTGACCGAACACGAAATTGTGATTGGCGAACCAGTGGTGATGGAAGTGCTAGATATTTTACAGCGCAAATTTAAAGCTAGCGCAGAGCTATTAATAAAGGTTGATGCCGAACTGCGCTTGCTGGAAGTGATAGCCGCACAAACCACTGCACCACAGTTAGCCATTAACGACAAAGAAGATCCATGGATTATTGCCTGTGCTTTACAAGCTAATGTGGACTTTTTTGTAACGGGTGACGCAGAGTTGCTGGGATTGGATAAAGTAGAAAATATATCAATTATTTCACCCAGAGCTTGCTGGGGCTTATTAGCTGGCAATAATTAAATTAGCGCAATTTAAGGTAAAATACTGAATTATCAACACGTTATTTTGAGCTTTTTATGACGCTAACCACCCTCAACGCGCTATCGCCTTTAGATGGCCGCTATCAAACCAAGCTTGACGCACTGCGTCCTTACTTTAGTGAGTATGCGCTTATTAAACACCGCGCATTAGTTGAGGTTGAATGGCTGAAAGCATTATCTGCTGCGAAGGATTTGCAAGAAATTGCGCCATTTAGTGCAGATACGATTAAAGAGTTAGATACCGCGATTGCCAACTTCTCTGAATCTGATGCAGTACAAGTTAAAGCGATTGAAGCCACCACAAATCATGATGTAAAAGCGCTGGAATATTGGCTTAAAGAGAAGTTTGACGCTAATCCAGAAATTAAAAAAGCCAGCGAATTCATTCACTTTGCCTGTACGTCAGAAGATATTAATAATCTATCGCATGGCCTCATGTTAAAAAGCGCGCGTGACACTGTCATGTTGCCATTTTTAGATAATCTAATTGTACGTTTAACTGAGTTGTCGCATCAGCTTGCAGATGCACCTATGCTAGCGCGCACACATGGCCAAACTGCTAGCCCAACCACCATGGGCAAAGAGCTGGCAAATGTGGTGTATCGCCTGCAGCGCCAACAAAAACAACTAAAAAACAATGAGATACTTGGTAAGATTAATGGCGCAGTGGGTAATTTTAACGCACATTTATCGGCTTACCCAAATTTTGATTGGGAAGCCTTTGCTAAAAAGTTTGTTGAAAGCCTAGGCTTAGTCTACAACCCGATGACCATTCAAATTGAGCCGCACGATTACATGGCAGAGCTATACGATTGTTTAGCGCGCATTAATACGATTTTAATCGATTTAAATCGCGACATTTGGGGTTATATTTCAGTTGGTTATTTCAAACAAAAGGTCAAAGCAGGCGAAATCGGCTCATCCACCATGCCGCACAAAGTCAATCCGATTGATTTTGAAAACTCAGAAGGCAATTTGGGTTTAGCCAATGCAGTATTACGCCATATGGCGGAAAAATTACCGATTTCTCGCTGGCAACGAGATTTAACTGACTCAACCGTTTTAAGAAACATGGGCGTCGCGTTTGGTTACACGCTGTTGGGTTACGATTCCTGCCTACGCGGCTTAAATAAGCTAGAAATTAATGCTGCAAAATTAGCCGAAGATTTAGACAATAGTTGGGAAGTGCTGGCCGAGCCGATTCAAACCGTGATGCGTCGTTACGGGATTGAAAACCCGTATGAACAGCTTAAAGAGCTGACGCGCGGTAAAGGCGGCATTAATAAAGATTCCCTACACGCGTTTATTCAAACACTATCAACATATATTGCAACCCATGTCTGTGACTATAGTGAAAATAAAAAATGAAGCGTAAGCTTAGAAGATATATG
>JANNWI010000274.1:0-4474 GCA_031414715.1 Methylophilaceae bacterium
GTTTACCCGCGAGGCAGTGAATATTTACCGCTTGGTCGATTCAGATGTTGGGCGGCCCCTAGCCGATATTAAATCTAACCTAGATGGCGAAGATTTACTGGTTAAAGCACAGGCTGTTTTAGAAACGCTAGTGCCATTTGAAACAGAGGTGCAAACGCATCATGAAGAATGGTATTTAATGCGTATTCAGCCATACCGCACGCTAGATAATATTATTGAAGGCGTTGTATTAACGTTTACCAATATAAGCAAGCGTATCGCGGCTGAATCGGCCATGCAGCTTGCGCGTGAGTTAGCAGAAAATATCGTTGATACGGTGCCTGACCCATTATTGGTGATGGATGGCAGTTTAAAAGTGGTTTCTGCTAATCGTGCCTTTTATCATTATTTTAAAGTATCGGCCGATGCTACGGTTGGTCGCAAAATTTATAACTTAGGCAATAATCAGTGGGATATTCCCCAATTGCGTATGTTGCTAGAAATTATATTGCCGCGTGACCGTACGGTAGAAGGCTATTTGGTGGAACATAATTTTCCTCAAATTGGTCATCAAAAAATAATGTTAAATGCTCGTCGTATTTTTGGCAACACAACAGAACCATCATTAATTTTGCTAGGTACTAAACAAGTAACGGATGATGTTACGATAGAAAATAAGCCATGAGCGAAAAACGAAAAGGCACAGAGCGACGAAAACTGCTAAGGACTAATGCCGAGGCAATACTCAAAAGCTTAGCGCCAAAACCAACGGCGCAAACAGTTGCGATATTAATGCATGAGCTGATGGTGCATAAAGTTGAGCTTGAAATGCAAAACGAAGAATTGCAACGCAGCAATACATCGATGGAAGAATCGCGTGATCGTTATGCAAATTTTTATGAATTTGCGCCAGTTGGATTTATTACTCTTAGCCGCGAAGGCCTGATTCGCGAAATGAATTTGACTAGTTGTATTATGCTTGGGGCAGAGCGTTTTAGAGTGATAGGCAGGCGTTTATCAAGTTATGTTGCGCCGCTTGATAAAGACCGCTGGCATCGCTTATTAATGCGCATCATGGAGCATAATGAAACAGATAAGCATGGTTTTGACGTGGATATGCAGCGTGCAGATGGCTCACTATTTTATGCTTATCTGAATTGTATTAAATATCAACTGGCTGATTCATCTACGCAGTTACATATTGCAATGACAGATATTAGCCAACTAAAGCAAGCGCTAAACAAATCACCAGCTGCTTAGGTAACAAACCTATATTGGCTAATGCGTAACCGCATGCACCGATGGCAGTAAGCGATTAAATTCGTCCCTAACCACTTGATAACACTCACAAACACGGTTTTCTAAGCCATCGCGATCTAAAATTTTGATAGTGCCGCGCTTGTAATCAATTAAACCCGCACGCTGTAATCTACCAGCCGCTTCAGTCACACCTTCGCGGCGCACACCCAGCATATTGGCAATTAATTCTTGCGTCATCGATAATTCATTACCAGCAAGACGATCTAAACTAAGCAATATCCATCGACATAATTGTTGTTCGATAGAATGATGCCGATTACAAACCGCCGTTTGAGACATTTGGGTAATTAGGGCTTGGGTGTAACGCAATAACAGCTGCATAATTGTGCCGCCATGATTAAATTCCTCTTTTAAAAGCTGTGCCTTTAGTCTGTAACCGTGACCAGCACTTTGTACGACGGCACGGCTGGTGGTGGTTTCACCACCCATAAAAATGGAAACACCTAAAATTCCCTCATTGCCAACAACGGCAATTTCGGCCGAAGCGCCATTTTCTAGTACATACAGTAATGAAATAATGGCGTCTAACGGAAAATAAACATACTGTAAATGCTCTCCCGATTCATAAAGTACGTCGCCTAATTGCAGTTTGACATATTCTAAATGAGGCACAAGACGATCGTATTCAGCTTGATGAATAGCATCTAATAGATGGTTTTGACGCGGGCAATGTGACGATAACATGTCAATCCTAAAATGACTAAAATGATTAGTGCCCTAAATAATGGCTGCTATTAATTTCTACAAACTAATGGCGCACAGTTAACCATACGCTATAAACCAAATAATCACAATTTATTACTGCATGATTAAAGACTGCGTTAATAAAGCATGTAATTGATGGCACTTGTTATGGCACTTGCCAAGAAATCACTGCTTCGTGACTAAATTGACTTAGCTTTTCTAATACCAAGTTAACCGCCTGATTAGCTGCTAAAACACCGCCAAGAGGGTCGTCACTTTTCGCATCAACACTCTCATCAAATTCGCGATGCGCAATGATTTTGTTTGTGAGGTTATCAATGATGGTAGTGCGCAAAACAAATTGCACATAGCTGGGTTTGCTATTAAAAATTTGTATTAGCTTCACTATTTCCGACTCCAACCTGAGATTGCTGTTGACTAAGCCATGTTTTGGCAATACCGCATTAAAGTCGTGCGTATTTTCGATGACAGATACCAGCAGCGGTTGCAACATGTTGGCTGGCGTATCAATCCATTCATTTTTAGCAAAATACTCCAACTGATGCGCATTACGCGTATACATCATGCGCCGCGTGTCAAAACCCGCTGCTGCTTTTGGTGTGCTGATAATGAGCGTGGGCATTGCATTTTGATTGTTAGAAACGCCAGATTGCTTCTCAAAAGATGGTGCGCTTTCTAATGCATAAAAAGTGGTTTGCAGCGGCTGTTTAGAAAGTAGGCCTGAACAAGCCGTTATTGTTGTTAACATAAATGCAACAAAAACAAATTTTAAAAATTGATATGGCATCATGCCCTTTCTAATCACTATTCTCCGGGGCCATCTGGTACTGGACTGCGTCCACGCAACAAGCTAGCTGGGTCGCGCTCGGTTTGCTCAATTAAGCGTTTTAAAGAGACAGATAACGCATTTAGCTCACCCAGTAAGCGATGCACTTCAGGTAAAGTTTGCTTGGTATAACCAGAAATGTCGGCACCTACTGACTCAGCAGCTTTGCCTGCGTTGGTACTAGCAGTTGCTGCTGCATCACCCGCTTTCTCAATCGCTATCGCACTGCGATTAATTTGGGCAATAGTGACATTTAATTGATTGATAACAGGCTCAATTTGATCTAATGTGAGATTTAATTTTTTCGTCGCATTCGCAGTGTTGTCAGCGGCGCGTGCAGCATTCACAATACCTGCATCTATTTCAGTTTTACGCGCAGCAATGGTTTTTGACACAATGGCAATATCAGCTAATGCACTTTTAAACGCTACTTGATTTTCACGATTGAATAATGAGTCAATATTGCTAGAAGTGTTGTCTAGCTTGGCCAATACTGTGGTCAATATATTTTCTAGTCGTGTGCTTAACGATGGCTTTGTTTGAATAACTGGATATTTTTGCTGGCCAGTTACTAATAAAGGTGCTGCATTTTTTGCCCCACCATCCAACTCAACATAGGCAATACCTGTTAAACCCTGCGTCTTTAGTACAGCAACCGTATCCACTTTGATTGGCGTACCGCGCTCGATTGCAAAAATAAGCTGCACACGTTCTGGATTACTAGGATCTAGCTGTATATGACGGACTTTACCCACATCTACGCCATTATATTTAACAGGCGCATTTAAATTAAGGCCTGCTACAGATTCTTCCAAAATGGCTAAATATAAATCATATTTTTTCTGCAAAGCGCCGCCAGAAGCTAGCCACAATATGGTGACAATGAGTATTGCGCTTAGTAGCAATACAAAAGCACCTACCACTGCATAATTGACCTTAGTTTCGATGATAAATCCTTACGTTTTCATGTGTTTTAATGAAGTAAATAATGATTGTCTTACACGACAAGCTTCTTACTATACGCAGATCGGCCGCGCGGTCCTTCGAAAAAAGCTTTAACAGTGGGATTGTCATTGCTTGATAGTGCTAACATGGAATCCACCGCCTGCACTTTACCATTCGCCAGCACTGCTACACGATCGGCAACCTGCCACAATAAATCCAAATCGTGCGTAATCATGACAATGGTTAAACCAAATTGTTGGCGAAGCTTTAACACTAACGCATCAACACCTGCCGCGCTAACTGGATCCAATCCAGCGGTAGGTTCATCCAAAAATAATAATTCTGGATCGAGCGCCATAGCCCTAGCTAGTGCAGCACGTTTCATCATGCCACCACTTAATTCAGATGGATATTGCTGGCTTACGCTAGGTGCTAAACCTGCCATGGCTAATTTAATCGCTGCCACCTCATCAATTAATGCTTCCGAAAGTTGAGTATGTTCACGTAAAGGTAAACCAACATTTTCTTTCACTGTTAGCGCGCCAAATAAACCCCCATGTTGAAACATTACTCCCCAGCGTTTTCGCAGTTTTAGCGCATCTTCCTCACTAATATTCTGCAGATTGAAACCCAACACACTAATGGTTCCAGTATTAGGCTTATGCAGTAAAATCATCTCTCGCAGCAGTGTCGATTTGC
>JANNWI010000275.1:0-8957 GCA_031414715.1 Methylophilaceae bacterium
CACAAACCAAGCACTATGGCTCAGTTAGAATTAATTCTCTTTAAGAGAAAAAAAACAAATAATTCAGAAACTTGTTTGCTGATTGCGCCAATTCCAACTGCCCTTTTAAACTTAATCCATATGCCAGGCTGGAGAAAGCGCTTTAGTTATATTGCGGCGTGGGTAATAGATTCTTATTGGATAAATCTTATTCCAAAATCTATAAAATTATCACATCATTTTGATCATGTGTTTATTACCACTGAAGAAGATATACCAGCGTGGGTAAGCGCAATGAAAACGCCCACATCTTGCTTGGCCTGGGGCAGTGATGTTTTACGCCTAGGCGGAAAAGGCCAGAAGCGCACTTGGGATTTAACGCGCATTGGGCGGCAACCAGCCGAATGGGATGATGATGCCAAGACTGCGCAATTGTGTGTAAAGCAAAATATACGCTTTCATGGACGCATCAAGAGCACCGATCCCACAGTAAACAATCAGATGTTATTGATGCATCATTATCAACAAACTAAATTTTTGTTAGCCTTTTCTAACACCGCGCATCGTAATGAATACACGCATGCCACTCGCCAATATATTACCGCGCGTTGGACCGATGCGCTTGCCTGCGGGGCAATAGTGGCGGGGGTTCCACCGAGAGAGGCAGGTATAGATAAATTGCTTTGGGAAGGCGCGACTTTAGATTTAAAAACCACGCGCATTGATGAAGGTTTGCAAGTGATTTCACAAGCCTTATGTACATGGAAGCCTGAGCAAGCGACAAAAAATTACCTACTATCTCTTGAACGCCTAGATTGGCGCTGGCGGTTTGCAGAAATTGCGCTGGTTTTAAATGAAACACCAAAGCGACTGAGTGAAGAAATAAAGTTACTGAAGCAAAAAATAGCGGAAGGCAAAAGTTAAACCTGCTAACTGGCTTTGGCTTAATCGTTAATCCACTTTTCTACCAGTAGCTTTAAGTTAACCTTTTCGCTTTTAAGTACAATTTTATTGGGTAAAAACGTGCCATTGTTTTCAATATAGTTTTCAAAACCAATATCCCAGCCATCTTGTTTTAGCATCAATAATCTACCTTTAGTATCCCAGTTAGAAGCCTCAATTTTGCTATTAGTTGGCTTACCTAGCGCCCAATCACTTAAGCCGTTAAGTGGCAAGCGAAAGCCCAGTGTTGTTTCGGTTAGCGTTTCAGCGTCACTTGCTTTGATGGTGTGGCCTTTTTGGTCGGTAAGCATTACACCAGTGTCATTTCTAGCAATATTAGCCACTTTGCTGCCAACTGGCGAATACACATCTATATTGTCAGTAGTTATTTTATGTTGCCAGTCGATGCTGCCAGAAAAGCCTTGTTTTTGTGTAACAACGCCTAGTCTGCCTTTCAGCGAAAACGCTTGAATATTAGCTAGTTTGGCAAGGTGCTGCTGATGGGTAGCTAAGTTTTCAGGTGGTTGGGTGGTAGATGTAGGCGATGTAGGCTGTGTTGCGCAGGCGCTAACAGTCAACAAAAACGCGACTAAAAATAATTTATTAAATGAATTCAATACGTTATTGTATTTTTAATTAAGCATTTAAGACTGAAACTTTTTCGCCGTGGCCACTAAAGTTGCATTTTCTGGGTGTTCTTTTAAGGCGCTGGCCCAGATTTTTTTAGCTTCTTCTTGTTTACCTTGTTTCCACAACACTTCGCCTAAATGTGCCGCAATTTCAGGATCGGCTTGCACTTCATACGCTTTACGTAAGTTTTCGGCGGCTATGTCTAAATTGCCTAATCGATAATGCACCCAGCCTAGGCTGTCCAGCATGTAATGGTCATCTGGTTGCAACGTTAGGGCGGTTTCAATCAGGTTTTTGGCTTCTTGTAGCTTAATATTACGGTCTGCAAACGAGTATCCTAGTGCGTTGTAAGCTGCAGAAAAATCAGGCTTAATTTTCATTGCCTTGCGTAATTCCGTTTCCATGACGTCTAGTTTACCCACACGCTCAGCCGCCATGGCGTAGTCATAAATAATCTCTACAGCATTTGGCCAGTTTTGTGTGGCTTTTTGCAGCATATCAAACGCCTCTTGCTCGCGTTTGGCTTGGGCTAGCATGCTAGCCTCGGTTTGAATCACCAACATTTGCTGCTCAGGCGTTAAATCTTCTACATCATCTAGCAATTTAATGGCAGCATCTATATTTTTGGTACGTGCAATCACGTTGGCGGCGGATAGTCGACCATCTAAATAATGTTCGCCAGCTTGGATTTTGTCATACCAGCCTATGGCTTTTACATCATCTTTTTGGCGCTCTGCGCTGCGACCTAAATATAAGTGCAATTGATCTGGGTTTTTAAAACCAGAACTGATGGATTGTTGGAAGTATTTATCGGCCATTAGGTAATCATTTGACTCCAATGACAAAATGCCCACCACGGCACTAATTTCTGGGCTACCGTTAGCTGTTTCCACCAGCTTCACAAACTCTGGTTTTGCCTCATTAAAACGTTTTTGGCTAACCAATAATTTGGCATATACCATGCGCACATCATTAGCTTTGGGGTGTTTGTTTAAAAAATCTACAAAAAATGCAATGGCTTTTTCTGGTGATTCTTTAATCAGCATTTGGCCTTGCATTTGTGCGGCTACTTCCCAGCCAGGGCGCAGTTTATTAGCGGCTTCTAACGATTTCTTAGCCTCCTCTGGCTTATCTGCTGCCCACGCAGCTTGCGCCACTGCAAAATGTGCCTCAGGCAATTTTGGGTAAGGTTTAGCAAACTCTGTTACCGCTTTTAATACTTCAACTTTATCTGTTTGGTTTGCTAATAGGCTTGGCAAATATAAAAAGCCATTAGCGCGCGTATCTTCTTTTGCCAATAACTTTTCAATATGCGGCTTGGCTTGTTTTAAATTACCGCTGGCCACTAACATTTGGCTAGAAGCTTGTTGCGCTTCAACTGAATTAGGGTCTAGCTCTGCCCACAAAGTAGCAGCTTGCAATGCAATAGAAGGCTGGTTAGCAAAAGCCGCACTACGTGCAGCGCGCTCCGCTAAACGCGGGTCGCGTGTTTGTTTGGCTAAATCTAAAAATAGCTGGCTTGCTAGCACCACATCACCACGTTGTCCAGCCACTTCGCCCAGCAAGTATTTATAGACAAACTCAGGTGTGGGCGAAGTAATGGTGGGTATAGTAGTTGCGGCAGCATTAGTATCTGCCAGCACTGTTAGGCTATTACTCATCAATGCTATAGCAATTACTAATTTTTTTAGTTTAGGCATGTATAAAATATCCAAAATGTATTTTGTGTATCGTTTAGTCCGTGACAGTTAGTGCAAGTTCATCCATAATTGAGAGTTGTGTGTGATATAGATAATATATAAATACAACTATAGCTTTTTGCATGAAACTAATCTAGTGATATTGTTTCACAAGCATGGCAAATTTAATTTAATACAAGTTTACCTATACAGGTTACTTAAATTTAAGAGTTAGTTCATTATTTTATGACCAATTTAACAGTAGAAGCGATTGAGCTTACCCGTTTATACGGCGGCCGGCCGGCCGTCAGCGATGTGAGCTTTAACCTGACCAAAGGCCAAGTATTGGGATTTTTAGGACCAAACGGTGCGGGTAAATCCACCACCATGAAGATGCTGACTGGCAACCTTGCGCCCAGTTTAGGCAGCGTCAAAATTTGTGGTATCGACATGATGGAAAACCCCAAAGAGGCCAAAGCGCTCATTGGTTATCTGCCTGAAATGCGTCCGTTGTACAAAGAGCTGACGGTAGATGAGTATTTAACGGTTGCTGCGCGTTTGCATAGAGTCACCAGTAAGCACATTAAAAAAGCGGTAGAAAACGCTAAAGAACGTTGTGGGCTAATGCACATGAGCAAGCGCCTGATTGAAAACTTATCAAACGGCTATCAGCAACGCGTGGGCATTGCGCAGGCCATCATTCATAGCCCAATGGTGGTCATTTTAGATGAACCTACTGTTGGTCTAGACCCGATTCAGATTCGTGATATTCGTGCGCTGATTCGTGAAATTGGCGGCGAACATAGCGTGATTTTATCGACACATATTCTGCCAGAGGTGGAAATGGTGTGCGATCACGTGCAGATTATTGATAAAGGCAAGCTGGTATTTAACGGTGGTATTGACGTGCTTAAACGTCAGCGTGTGGGCAATAAATTGTTGCTAGGCTTTAATCATGCGCCAACCGTGGCAGAGTTGCTCAAAATTAAAAGTGTTACAGAAGCTGAAGTCGTAGATAGCAATATGATGCGCATTCGCTTTGCAGAGGGCGCCGATGAAGGCAAAGCGGCGCACGAGGCGATTGTGCAAGCGGCGGTTAAAAATAAATGGGGCTTATTTCAAATTGCGCCCGACCAAACTAGCTTAGAAGATGTATTTGTGCAGCTAACCTATCAAGATCAAGCTGCTGCTCAAGACGCAGTAGCCGCCTAATTGAGAAGAAAAATATGATATTTAATATTGTCAGAAAAGAACTCAAAAGCATGTTTGCGTCGCCCATGGGCTGGATTATTTTGGCGATTTTTACTGCTTTATTTGGCTCGCTTTATCTAAACGGCGTTAACGGCTACTTCGAGGTAATGTCTGGCGCGGTGCGACCAGCAGAACGTGTGGGAGTCACGCAATTTGTTGGTCAAACGGTGTATGGCTGGGCATTTTTGGTGGTGCTGTTTGCAGTGCCACTTTTGTCAATGCGCCTTATTTCTGAAGAGCGTCGTAGCCAAACACTGCCATTTTTGTTTAGTGCACCACTGTCATTAACAGAAATAGTATTAGGAAAATTTATTGGCTTGGTGGCTTTCCTTAGTATTTTAATTGCTTACATTGCACTAATGTTATGTACGCTGAATATTTGGTCTGATGTTGATTTTGGTTTTATTGCCGCTAATTCGCTTGGCTTATTTTTGCTTATTGCAAGTGCTAGCGCGGTTGGCCTGTATTTTTCTAGCTTGACTTCGCAACCTGTGGCTGCCGCCGTGATGACTTTTATTACATTAATTGCGCTGATTTTTATGGATAGAATATTTGCAGGCGACCCAACCAATACCATTTCACAATTATCGCTAATGAAGCATTTTCAGGCGTTTTCAACTGGCTTGATTGACTCTGCCGATGTGACTTATTTTCTATTGGTTATCATCACCTTCTTGGTGCTGACTATTCGCCGCTTAGACGCTGAGCGTTTAAGAGGCTAACTTTACACAAATTTAAAAAATTATGAAAATTAACAAAAGCTTACGTTTACAAATGCTAGCGCAAAGCTGGCTATTTGTAGTGATATTTTTAGTGCTTATTTTAGTGTTGGGTTATCTTTCACACCAATATCGTGTGGCAAAAGATATTACCCAAGCCAACCGCAATATCCTCACCCAAGGCAGCATTAATATTTTAAAAACCATGAAAGACCCCATCAACATTACCGTGTATGCCACAAACGATGATGCTAACCGAGGCGATACTTTTAGAAAAACCATGATAGATTTTGTAGCGCGCTACAAACGTGAGAAAAAAGATATCAATCTAAAGTTTGTAAACCCTGCATCAGAGCCAAAACTGGCGCAAGAGGCCAATATTAAAGAAGATGGCGAAACGGTGGTGGAGTACAACAAACGCACCGAGCATATTTTTCCACCATTTGCCGAGCAAGAAATGACTAATTTATTGGTGCGTTTAGCGCGTACTAATCAACAAGCCATCATGTTTTTAGATGGTCATGGAGAGCGCCACTTACAAGGCCTTAAGAACCATGATATTGGTGAATTTGGCAAACAATTAGAAACAAAAGGGTTTAAATTTGCCAATCCAGATCTCACAATCGCTCAGGCGGTGCCTGCTAACGGCGCCATGCTAGTTATTGCTAGTCCGCAAGTAGATTTAAGCGAAATTGAAAGCAAAAAAATTAAAGCCTATTTAGAATCTGGCGGCAATTTATTGTGGTTGCTCGATAGCGAAAATTTACACGGTTTAGAAGAAGTTGCTGAATACTTAGGCGTTACGGTATCTCCTGGCATAGCAGTCGATATGACGGCATCGACATATGGCGCAGATGCCAAGGTGGCATTTGCTAGTTTTTATGGTGACCATGCCATTACGCGTAACTTTCAGTTGCGCACTTTGTTTCCCGAAGCACATGAAATTGATGCAAAAGCATCTGACCAGTTTGGCTGGAAAGTAGGGCGCTTGGTAGAAGTGGCGCCGAATGGCTGGTTAGAAACTGATAAAATTGCGGGCGATGGTAAAAACCAAAAAGTTGTATTTGATGAGAAAATAGATAAACGCGGGCCGATTAATATCGGTGTGGCTTTAGAACGTATTTATGGTAAAAAAGGCCAGCGTATAGTGGTGATGGGCAATGCCAATTTCTTGTCTAATACCTTTATTACTAATGGTGGCAACCTTGATTTTGGCGTTAATATTATTAACTGGTTAGCGGGTGACGACAAGCTAATTACGATTCAGCCAATGCCATTAAAAGACATTAACGTGACCATTCCTGCTACGGATTCAAGCCGTTTGCTGGCCATGAGTATATTCCACGGCTTCCAGTATTTTATTCCGCTAGCTATTTTTGTTGCCGGCTTTTGGTTGTGGTGGAAACGCAGAAAAGCTTAATAAGAATTTAAAGAAACTAAGACTATTTTATTAGTACTATTTTAAGATTATGAAAAACAGATGGATATTGAATATAGTGATGCTGGCTTTAGTGGTGGGGCTGGTCACATTTTTATACCTACGCCCACAAGCCAATAACGACGGACCCACGCAGTACGAGGTAACCACGCTTAAGTTAGCTGATTTTAATACGATTAAGGTGGAGTTTCCTACCCAAGCGCCCACTACTTTTGAGAAAGTAGATGGCTTTTGGCGCATGACAGCGCCTTATAAAACACGGGCAGATCAAACTTCTGTACAACGTATCTTATCAATTATTGCAGCAAAAACCAAAGATAAGTTTGCTGCGGGCGACCAAGAAAAGTTTGGTTTAACCAATCCGCAATTACGCCTAAAGTTGAGTGGTGCAACAGGCACTGAGGAATTTATCTTTGGCACCTATAATACAGTGACTGACGAGCAATATGTCGCTTACAAAGATGGTGTGTATTTGTTGCCAAGCAACTATGCTGCTGCCGCCATGACGCAACCCATTGAGTTGATAGATAAAAACCCATTGGCGCAAGCAGAGGCAAAGCAAATTGCTGGTTTTGATTACGCGCGTTTAGAGCAATGGGAAGAGCTGGGCTTGCAAGTAGATATTGCCGATGGCAAATGGAAAACTAACGCAGCCAAGGCAAAAATTACCCAAAATGAGTTGAATGAGTGGCTAGATTTTACTTGGAAGCAAGCGCAGGCCAAACAAGTTGAGCTTTATACACCAGATCGTAAAGTGACTTACCCATCATTTAAGATTAAACTCAAAGATGGCAGAAAATTGCATTTTGATAAAATTCAAGAATCGCCCACACTATTGTTGGCGCGCCCAGATGAAGGTCTAATGTATCACTTTAATAATGATGTGGGGTTTAACATGCTTAATCCGCCGCTCAATTTACCAAACTAATTATATGCCAGAGTTACCCGAGGTAGAAATTACTCGCCGCGGGCTACTTCCACTGTTAAATCAAACTGTTAGGCAAGTCACCATTCGTAATGCCAGCATGCGTTGGCCTATTCCTGCGCATTTGCCACAAACACTGGCAGATAAAACCTTAATCTCGTTAAGTCGCCGCGCTAAATATATTTTGGCAACCTTTGAGAATGGTACCTTGCTATTACATTTAGGCATGTCAGGCCGTATTTGTTTGTTAGATAGAAACTACCCGCCCGAAAAGCATGACCATTTTGATATTGAGTTTGAAGGTATAGATGGCAAGCCTGGTAATGTGCTGAGACTGCGCGATCCGCGACGTTTTGGTGCAGTGCTGTGGGCAGGCCCAGAAGCCAATAACCATGCGCTGCTAAGCCCATTAGGCCTAGAGCCGCTTGATGACAGCTTTAATGCTAAATATTTGCATATACAATTAAAAACACGTAGTGCTGCCATTAAAATAGCAATTATGGATAGTCATTTGGTGGTTGGTGTGGGTAATATTTACGCCAGTGAATCGTTGTTTCGAGCGCGCATACATCCCGAAACGCCTGCCAAAAATGTCACGTTAAAACAATGTGAGAACTTAGTCGCTGAGATTAAACAAACCTTAAATGATGCACTAGAAGCAGGCGGTAGTAGTTTGCGCGATTTTTTTGGCGCCGATAGTAACCCAGGCTATTTTCAGCAAGCGCATTTAGTCTATGGCCGAACTGATGAACCATGCAAAGTGTGTAGCAAGCCAATTAAGTGTATTCGGCTTGGGCAGCGCTCTACGTTTTATTGCAAAACTTGTCAGAAATAAGGCTACCAAAAATACAACCATTAAAATACACGACCCAAAAACAATGCCCTGTACCAGTTCTTGGCATCACCGCAGAATATATCAGCTAAAGCTGATTATTCATGCGCGATACCCGCATGGATATTGGCTTGTAGGGCATGCGGTTTAATCTTGCTTAATATAACCTTTGTTAAAAGCTTAAAAACTACTCTTCGCGAGCCCAAGTTTGGCTACGGCTAAACAATGAAACACCAATAAATCCGCGCATTTCTAACTTGTTGCCATCTTCTGACAACTTCATTTTACATTGATAAATTTTACCGTTCTCAGGGTCTAGTATCTCACCGCCTGTGTATTCTTAATTCGGGTTTTCTCTATTTGGGTTGTCGCCTTCTTTTGCTTTTAGATTTTTTGCAATGGTCATACCAATAATTTTTTGGCCTTTGCGATCACCCGTGCATTTGTCGCATAGTGCGTCACCGGTGTCATCCGCGTGTAGACCTTTTTCCACCACTGCACTGTATACGCCATTCGCCTCGTTAACACGAATCAACGAGCGCGGTTTGCCAGTTTTGTCGTC
>JANNWI010000276.1:0-3749 GCA_031414715.1 Methylophilaceae bacterium
TCACGCACTTAAAAACGCTGACCAAGTTTATTGTGCATTTATTTTCGATACTGACATTTTAGATAAACTAGAAAATAAGCAAGACCGCCGCGTAGAGTTTATTTGGGAAAGTGTGCGCGAACTGAAAATGGCGCTGCAGAAAAACGGCGGTGATTTACTGGTGATGCACGGTAAAGCCACGGAAATCATTCCAGCACTAGCCTTGCAGCTGAATATACATGCGCTATTTGTAAACCGTGATTATGAGCCAAGTGCAGTAGCACGCGATGAAAAAGTCGCGCAGCAACTAGCAAAAAATAATATTACTTTTCACGACTTTAAAGACCAAGTCATTTTTGAAAAAGATGAAGTCTTATCTTTAAGCCATAAACCTTACTCGGTTTTTTCACCTTACAAAAACGCACACCTCAAAAAACTCGATGACTTCTACTTGAAACCGTATCCTGTAGACAGTTATATTCAACATTTAGCCAAAGTAAGCGCTACAGATTTAATTACGTTAGAAGCCATGGGGTTTGCGCGCACCAACTTAAGCGCCATGCGCTTGCCCACAGGTATGTCAGGCGGCAAGCAATTGTTTGAGGATTTTAGCGAGCGTATGTATCAATATAAAGATGCCCGCGACTTTCCTGGTGTTAAGGGCGTGTCATATTTATCAGTACACTTACGTTTTGGCACAGTGTCCGTGCGGCATTTTGCAAGAGTCGCCCGCGACCGCGCCAATACTAATTCGCAGAGCATCGGTTGTCAAACATGGCTTAATGAATTGATTTGGCGCGATTTTTACTTTCAAATTTTGCATCACAATCCACAGGTGGCTGCTGGCAAGGCATTTAAAGCAGAGTTTGAACACTTGGCTTTTCCAAATAACGTCACTTTATTTAAAGCGTGGTGCGATGGCCAAACCGGCTATCCGTTGATTGATGCCGCCATGCGGCAGATTAACCAAACAGGTTTTATGCATAACCGCTTACGCATGGTGGCAGCCAGTTTTTTGGTGAAGGATTTGTTAATTGATTGGCGTTGGGGCGAGCGTTATTTTGCCGAGCATTTAATTGATTTTGATTTGAGCGCAAACAACGGCGGTTGGCAATGGGCGGCTAGCACTGGCTGCGACGCGCAGCCGTGGTTTCGCATTTTTAACCCCATTACCCAAAGCGAAAAGTTTGATAGCGCAGGTAAATTTATTCGCAAATATGTGCCAGAATTGGTCACCTGCAGTGACAAAGAAATACATGCGCCGTGGCTTATTCCACCACTCCGTCAACAATCCATCGGTATGGTTATTGGAAAAAGTTACCCCGTACCTATTATCGACCATGCCTCACAACGCGCATTGGCGCTAGATTTATACAAATCCTGCACACTAAATAAACTGCAAATAAACGATGATTAATTAAAGGCATAGTTGTTGCTTAACTAAATTTGCTACAGTTGTGGTTTATAAACAACAGCTATTTAACGATAAAAAGTGACTAAGCTTAACACTGGACAATATAAGCAGGTGTCAGCGATAATGTGGGTGTAATATTTGTTAACTATATATATAATTAAAATCTAACAAAACGATAAATGATGCAATCAAATATGAATTCAAAATTTCAAACTATTTTACTTAGCTTTGCGTTAGCTATTTTGGTATCAGGTTGCGCCTCAACCAATAAAGATCCGTTAGAAGGCGTGAATCGTGGTGTTTACAAATTTAATGATGTGACCGATAAATACGCAATCAAGCCCGTGGCAACTGCTTACAAGGCTATTACACCAACGCCGGTGCGTAAAGGTTTTAATAACTTCTTTAATAATTTAGGTAGCATCACCACTGTTTTAAACGATTTATTGCAGCTTAAATTTGCTAATGCGTTCACTGATGCTGGGCGTTTTATTATTAACAGCACATTTGGCGTAGCTGGCTTTATTGATGTAGCAGGCATGGACGGCATTGCACAGCGCAAAGAAGATTTTGGCCAAACGCTTGGTTATTGGGGCGTTGGTAATGGCCCATATTTAGTGTTGCCATTTCTAGGTGCTAGCACGCTGCGTGATACTGGCGGTTTTATCGTTGATACGGTAACGACAGACCCAATCACTTACACACATAACATTGGCCAGGTGCGATTGCACAACCAATTACGAGCAGCGCAATTAGTGGACAAAAGAACAGAACTGCTGGATGCAAAAGATATTGTAGATGAGGCCTCGCTTGACCCATATGCCTTTATGCGCGACGCTTACTTGCAACGCCGTGAAAGCTTAATCGCTGATGGCGACTTGACTGCAGTGCGTGCTGTAGATGATGGTTTTGAACCTGCAGATGAAGATAGCGCTGAAACAGAAGAAAAAGTAGAACCATTACCTGAAACAAAATAATCGAATCGTAATGTTAGAATTGTGTGATTAAAAAAGCCTCTTTATGAGGCTTTTTTAATACCTATATTTTCAGAAAATATGCTCTGCAACCCGCATAGATACTGAATCATATGGCAACAGCTAACCCGCCGCAATCATCATATTTTCAATTAAGATTGATCCCGTTTGTTTGCTGCTATTAGGAATGAAATCAGTGCCAATCGCCACAATATGTTGCAGCATGTCTTTCATATTACTAGCAATAGTTATTTCCTCCACTGGATGAGCAATCACGCCATTTTGCACCCAAAAACCTGCTGCACCGCGTGAATAATCGCCTGTCACCATATTTAAACCGTGGCCTAGCACCTCGGTTACTAGCAAACCAGTACCCATTTTTTTAAGTAGTTCTGCAAAGCTTTCACCTGTAGACTGGACAATTAAATTGTGGCTGCCGCCCGCATTGCCTGTCGTTTGCATACCCAATTTACGCGCTGAATAACTACCTAATACATAACCTTGTAACACGCCATTTTCAAGTAACTTACGTGATTTTGTGGCTACGCCTTCACTATCAAAGCTGCTGCTAGCAACAGCTTTTCTAAGATGAGGCAATTCTTCGATATTGAGCAAAGATGCCGCCACTTGTTTATGCAAACTATCTAATAAAAATGATGATTTTCGATATAAACTACCGCCAGAAATGGCGTTAATTAAGCTACTAACAAGCCCACTGGCCAATGGCGCCTCAAACAATACAGGATATTGCCCAGTTTTAATCGGCTTCGCGCCTAGCCTTTTAACAGTGCGCGCTCCTGCAAGTTTACCAACATACTCGGCAGATTCCATGTCACGCATGTCACGTGCACTGCTATACCAATAATCGCGCTGCATGGCACCTTTATGTTCTGCAATGACCGAGCAACTAATACTGTGGCGCGAACTTTTATAGCCACCGACAAAGCCATGGCTATTAGCGTACGCAAATACACTCTCACTGCAAGAAACGCCCGCACCTTCTGAGTTGGTAATGCGCTTTTTATCAACACTCAAAGCTGCGGCTTCGCAAGTTTTGGCTAGCGCCGCGGCATCATCTACACTAATATGCCATGGATGATACAAATCTAAATCTGGCATATCAATTGCCATTAAATTGGCATCGGCCAAACCACAAAATGTATCTTTAGCGGTGTATTTAGCAATATTACAAGCCGCTTCCACCGTGTCTTTCAAGGCTTGCTGGCTTAAGTCAGAGCTGCTGGCATGGCCTTTTTGTTGCCCAAAATACACAGTAACTGAAATACCTTTATCGCGGTTATATTCAATATTCTCTGTCTCGCCAAGCCGCACTGATACATTTTGCCCTGTGCCAAAGCTGACTTCTGTTTCGGCTGATGACG
>JANNWI010000277.1:0-6742 GCA_031414715.1 Methylophilaceae bacterium
CTTTATCTTTATGTGGATTTTTTAGCAACATCGTTTAATGCCCGTCCATTTTTCATCTTGCCATTGTTTAAAAAATGCCTGTCGGTTAAGTGGCTTGTGGTGTTCTGAATAGCCACTTTCAACACCGTGCAATTTTTGATGCTCTGCAAAGCTTATTAAATAACGCTCGTAGGCATCCTCGCCAGATAACTGACGTAAGTTCAGACGAATAACATGCCAACAATTTCCGATATTTTTCAGCATTAATCTCTGACCCATTCATCATTTAGCTGCGTCATTTGATGCGGTATTTCAGATAACGGCAATACGGGCTTACCAGTTAAATGACGACTGCAAACTAGCAGCATGTCGATAATCACAATCCATAACATCGCCACAAAAAACAGGGTTAAGTACGCATCGAGCTGTTGGTTAAAAATCAACTGCGGCGCAACAGCGGCTTTATCTGGCGGCAACAAACCTGCAGCTAACTTGGTGCTTAAATCTTTAGCCGCTGCAAAAAATCCGATGCGAATATCTTCGCTAAAAATCTTTTGCCAAGCGGCCGTTGTTGTAATAATAACCAACCAAGCCAATGGCAGTGCAGTTACCCAAGCATATTTTAACTTGCCACTTTTTACCAAAATACCCGTTGCTACACACAGGGCAATCGCAGCTAGCATTTGATTGGCAATACCAAATAACGGCCATAAAATATTAACGCCACCGTTAGGGTCAATCACACCGATATACAGAAAGTAGCCCCATCCAGCCACCACAATGCTACTGGTCAATATGACAGATGGCATGTAGGAAGTTTCGCCGAGTTTTTTATTAAAATTGCCCAACATATCTTGCAACATAAAGCGTCCAACTCTGGTGCCTGCATCTAGCGTAGTTAAAATAAATATCGCCTCAAACATAATGGCAAAGTGGTACCACAGCGCCAGCAAACCTTTGCCAAACGCGTTACCAAAAATACTGGCCATACCCACTGCTAGGCTAGGCGCGCCGCCAGTGCGCGCAAATAGACTACTTTCACCCATATCGCGAGCCAGCTGATTCATTTGCTCCGCCGTCACTGCATAACCCCAGCTATTAATCTTAGCAACGGCGTCAATGGCCTCTTTGCCCACCACGCCTGCGGGACTATTAATGGCAAAAAATACGCCAGGCTCTAGCACTGTGGCGGCTATCATGGCCATTATTGCGACGAACGATTCCAACAACATCGCCCCGTAACCAATCATGCGAATATCGCGCTCATTCGCCAGCAACTTTGGTGTAGTGCCACTAGCAATTAATGCATGAAAGCCAGAAATGGCGCCGCAAGCAATGGTGATGAATACAAACGGAAATAGCTTGCCGCCGAATATTGGTCCAGTACCATCGATAAATTGCGTGACGGCAGGCATGTGAATATCAGGTCGTAAAATCACAATTGCCACCGCTAATAAAATAATCGTACCCAGCTTCATATAGGTGCTCAAATAATCGCGCGGGGCAAGTAACAGCCACACAGGCAACACCGCTGCGGCAAAGCCATACACGATAATGGCGAAAGCTAGCGGCAGGCCATCGTGGTCGAAATATACGCGCAGCGTTTCGTTGTGGTCTATCCAGCCACCTGCAAACACGCTTAATAACAGCAAAATCACGCCAATGGCAGAGGCCTCTAGCACCCGCCCAGGTCGAATATGGCGCATATAAATGCCAATTAACATGGCAATAGGAATAGTCGCCGCCACTGTAGATGTTGCCCATGGACTGTGCTTCATGGCATTTACCACCACCAAGCCCAGCACGGCGATTAAAATAATCATGATTAAAAACGTACCAATTAGCGCCGCTGTGCCGCCGATTACGCCAATTTCATCGCGTGTCATTTGGCCGAGGCTGCGGCCATTTCTGCGAGTTGAGAAAAACAGCGTCACCATATCTTGCACGGCGCCACCAAGCACCGCGCCTATTAATATCCACAATGTGCCTGGCAAATAACCAAATTGCGCGGCTAATGTTGGACCAACTAATGGCCCTGGGCCTGCAATCGCAGCAAAATGGTGACCAAAAACCACCCATTTGTTGGTGGGCATGTAATCGCGGCCATTGTCCAATCTTTCCGCAGGCGTTGCGCGCGTTTCGTCTACCATCAATACTTTGGCGGCAATCCACGCTGCATAAAAACGGTAGGCGATCGCATAAATACATACCGCAGCAGTAATTAACCACAGCGCGTTAATGCTTTCGCCGCGATTTAAAGCAATGGCGGTTAGTGCCGAAAGACCAAGCAAGCCAACTGCAAACCAAAAGATTAATTTAAAATTTTTATTCATGATGCTTTATATGATGATTTCTAAAAACAATAGTTATTAGTATAAATCACACCAGCTAAATGAACCTAGCGTAGCAATCAAACTCCATAGAATGGATTGCAAATGCTACACTCCAATCAATCATTTAAATCGACTGCTCATGCAAACTGCCATCAATAACGCTGCAAAAACGGCACCCATAGTGCCCGCTAAAAAACTATCTTCACTTGCCGCGCTTTGGCCATTTTTAAAACCATATCGCCGCAAAGTCTTGTTGGCTTTTGTGTTGCTTACACTAGGTTCTGCCACATTATTATTAGTACCGCTAGCTTTTCGCGATTTAATCGATTTTGGTTTTGTCACACAACCTGCAACCAGTACAGCGCACAAGGGTTTAATTGGCAGTTTAAGTTTAAATGGTCATTTTTTGGTCATGATGGCGCTGGCCTCATTTTGGGCGCTCATGATTGCTTGGCGTTATTACACGGTATCGTGGGTGGGCGAGCGAGTCACGGCAGACCTGCGTAGCGCTGTATATGCGCGCGTGATGACGCAAAGTCCGCAATTTTTCGAAACTACCCAAACAGGTGAAGTGCTATCGCGCTTAACGGGTGACACCACGCTCATCCAAACCGTGGTCGGCAGCTCAGTATCCATGGGGCTTCGCAGCCTGTTTCAATTTGTCGGCGGCATGATTATGCTGGCAGTGACCAATTTTTACTTATTTTCGCTGAATATTGGCTTGATGTTATTGCTGATTTTGCCGATTATTATCATAGGTCGCAAAGTAAAAAAACTGTCGCGTGAATCGCAAGACCGAATTGCAGACAGCAGCGCCATGGCGGGAGAAATACTCAATGCCATGCCCACAGTGCAATCTTACACGCAAGAATATGCAGAGATTTCACGCTTTACAAAATCGGCAGACTTAAGCTTTAGTACCGCATTAAAGCGCGTAAAAGTGCGTGCAATGCTGACTATGCTAATGGTGACAGCGGTGCTTGGTACGATTATTTTTGTACTGTGGATAGGTGCGCGGCAAGTTTCAGCGGGCAGCATGACAGGTGGCGAGCTGGCCTCTTTTGTGTTGTATGCCATGATGGTGGCGGGAGCAGTGGGCACCATGGCCGAAGTATGGGGCGACATTATGCGCGCAGCCGGCGCGACGGAACGGCTGATTGAATTGCTACACGCAGACGCCGCGATAAAAGAAGCTGCCAACGCACAAACACTATTTTATTCAAAACAAGACAATTCAACTCAAATCAAGCTAAAACAGGCCGCTATTTCGTTTAAAAATGTGGTGTTTCATTATCCATCACGCCCACAAATTGCTGCGCTAGATCATGTTTCTCTTGAAATTGCTGCAGGCGAAACCGTTGCGCTAGTTGGTCCAAGTGGCGCGGGTAAAACCACACTATTTCAATGTTTACTCAGGTTTTATGAGGTGCAATCGGGCGAAGTTTTAATCAATAATCAACCAATTGCTTTGCTCAGCCTAAAAAGCTTGCGCGATAGCATTGCAATTGTCCCGCAAGATGCGGTGATATTTTCTGCTAACGCGCTAGAAAATATTCGTTATGGCAAGCCAAGCGCCAGCGATGATGAAGTGATTGCCGCCGCAAAAGCTGCTCAAGTGGACGAATTTATTCACAAGTTACCAGAAGGATACCAAACATTTTTGGGTGAACGCGGCACACGATTAAGTGGCGGCCAGCGCCAACGCATTGCCATCGCGCGGGCGATTTTAAAAGATGCGCCAATTTTATTATTAGACGAAGCCACTAGTGCCTTGGATGCAGAAAGCGAAATTTTGGTACAGCAAGGCCTAAACGCGGCCATGCAGGGCCGCACCACGCTAATGATTGCACACAGGTTAAGCACAGTACAAAAAGCCAACAGAATTGTTGTGCTTGAAAATGGTAAAATTGTGGAAATTGGTAGCGCGGCCGAACTAAAACTGCAAGGCGGTTTGTACGCGCGCTTGGCAGCATTACAATTAACTTAAATATACTTAAACATAAAATTTACCATACAAAAAATAATGACCAGCAAAATCGGCAGAAACGAGCCATGCCCATGTGGTAGCGGTAAAAAATATAAGCAATGTTGCGAGCAAACAGGCGTTACACACCAGCAAACTGCGGCCAATATTTTCAACCCACAGCAAGCGCTGCAAAGCGCTATGGCGCAGCACCAATCGGGTAATTTAGCACAGGCAGAAACCCTTTATAAACAAGTGCTGCAATCGACACCTAATCAGCCAGACACCTTGCATTTGCTGGGGTTAATCGCCAAACAAAAAGGTGACCTTAAAACTGCTGTACAACTCATACGCAAGTCTTTAAGTTTTAACCCAAATTATGTTGAGGCTTATGTGAACTTAGGCGCTACGCTGCAACAGCAAGACAATTTTGCTGAGGCCGCCGATTGCTACCGCAAGGCTTTAAATTTAAGGCCAAACTATGCTGAAGTGCATAGCAACTTGGGCGTGGTTTTAAAAGCGCAAGATCACTTGCATGAATCGGCAGAATGTTTTGTGCGCGCACTTGAGTTAAACCCAGGCTCTACTGAAGCGTTTACGAATTTAGACACGCTGCTAAAAGAACAAGCTGCGCCTGATGAAGCGCTTATTTATTATCGTCAAGTGTTAGCTATTTCGCCCGCCAACATTGCCGCGCAGCAGGGCGCATATTTAGCACTTAGCCGCACCGTACCTGAATGGCATGTGCCAATGATGAACGAACAAAATCGCAACCAAGCTTATTTTGATGCGCTAAAAGCGGTGGTAAAACCTGATTCAATGGTGTTTGAAATAGGCACTGGTTCTGGCCTGTTGGCAATGATGGCGGCCAAATTGGGCGCTAAGCAAGTCACCACTTGCGAAAGCGTGTCGCTGATTGCTGAAACAGCTAACCAAATTATTAAAGATAATCACTATGAAAAAACGATTCAAGTTATTGCCAAAAAATCGACAGATATTGCAGTTGGTGAAGATTTAAAAATGCAAACCGATATTTTAGTGTCTGAAATATTTTCTAGCGAGCTGTTAGGCGAACATGTGTTGCCAAGTTTGGAAGACGCAAAACGCCGCTTATTAAAACCAAACGGCAAGGTGATTCCTGCCGCTAGCAGTATTATGGTTGCGCTATTTACGGGTGACGATATTAAACGGAACTTACTGGTAGAAGATGCGTTTGGCTTTAACCTGCAAGGCTTTAATAAAATCGTCAGCAACAAACGAATGATTGCGCGTAACGATTTAAATATTGAGCTACTTAGCGACAGCGTTGCTGCGTTTAGCTTTGATTTCGAAGGTGAAAGCAGCTTCCCAGCGCAATCAAAAACACTGCAAATTACCGCCACCAAAGCGGGTTTATGCTTCGGCTTAGTGCAATGGCTGCAACTCGACATGAATGGGGACCAAAAAGTCATGTTCGAAAATCACCCCAGCCAAACTAGCAAAGTGTCTAATTGGCAGCAATGCGCCTATTTGTTTGATGCGCCAATTGCTGTAAAAGTAGGGCAAATTTTGACTATTAATGCGTCACATAATCGTGCTGTGCCTTGGTTTTGGTTAGCCAGTTAGTCTTAAAAAAATATGCCCTGCAGGCCTCATGGATATTGGGTTTCAGGCATGAATAACCAGCTTCAGCTGGTATATTCTGCGGGGACAACCTTTACGGTTGCAGGGCATGCGTTTTGGCGTGTGAATAATGTGCTTTGACGTGTAAATAACCAACTTTAGTTGGTACATTTCACGGGCAAGCCAATCACTGGCTTAGCGCATATATTCCACGGACAAGACCCTTGCGGTCTTTCGGTTGTAACGCTTAAATCAAACCTCTTTCTGAAAACGAAAGCGTGTTGTTCCCCGCCACAATGAAATGATCCAACACCCGCACATCTACCAAATCTAGCGCTTGTTTTAGTTGCTTAGTCAGCAATTCGTCCGCTGTGCTTTGTTGCGCAATGCCAGTTGGGTGATTATGCGCAAAAATAACCGCAGCTGCGTTATGATGCAAAGCACGTTTCACCACTTCGCGTGGGTAAACACTGGTTTCTTTTAGACTGCCACTAAACATTTCTTCACTGACAATTAAGCGATTTTGCGTATCTAAAAATAGCACCAGAAATACTTCTTTTGTCAGGTTACCTAGCCTTAATACCAAGTAATCGCGCACCGCTTGCGGTGAATTTAGCACATCGCGGCTTTGTAATTGCTCGCTTAACGCACGACGACTCATTTCAAAAATGGCCTGCAACTGCACGTATTTGCTGCTGCCTATGCCATGCACTTGGCTTAGCGCATTTTCTGTGGCTGCAAAAATACCGTTTAAGCTGCCAAACTTTGTCAATAAGTCTCTAGCTAAATCGACTGCGCTTTTGCCAACCACACCCACGCGCAAAAAAATCGCTAGTAACTCGGCATCAGATAATGCCTGTGCGCC
>JANNWI010000278.1:0-4079 GCA_031414715.1 Methylophilaceae bacterium
CGGCTTCTCTCTTTGTGGTGGTCTTATTGACAACAGGATCAGCGGAATCTGATCAAGAAGAAGCCATCGTGGCTGCGAAAAACGTCACCGAAGTGCTCTCTATTGTCGATAGTTGGAACGCACAACAATCTGTTAATAACGACAATAATACTTTATCTGATGGATTAACTTATGGTGATGGTGACTTATTGATAGGTAAGATAGCTCGTCCTGGCGGTGCAGCAGACGATAAGTATTCAACAGTGGGAATGATAATAGCCAAAGAAGATACTGTAAATTCAGATTTTGCAGATAATTTTATTGCTATGATTGCTAAGCATCGGTTTTATCATCGTCCAGATTTGGAATTGATTGTGGCTTAATGAATTTAACTGTTGTTAGCATTAAAAATTAGGAGATTGATGTTTGAAACTTAGCCAAGATAGTTTTAAAGAAAATTTTAGGCTTATTGCCAATAGCATGGTAACTGCCACTAGCTCACATTGGTCTTTTATATTTTTCTTTAGCATCATTGTGATTTGGCTGTGTATTGGCTTTTGGAATGACTTTTCTGAATCATGGCAATTTTTGCTGCACATTGTTTTGGCCATTGTGACATTTTTGATGGTGTTGCTAATTCAGCATGTGCAACACCGCGAAACGCGCTCTATGCAAATTAAGCTTGATGAATTGTTAAAAGGGGTTGAGGGCGCTCGTAATGCATTTATCAATATTCAAAGTAAACCTGACCACCATTTAGACAAATTACAAAATGAATCTGAACAGATTGCGGCTAAACAGTCAGAAAATACAACTCAGTCAGACTCAAGAGATGAACTTGCAAATGAGCCCGCCAGTAATGCGGCAGTAAAAATTAAAACATTTGGGATGTCTGACTGATTGGATGATTTGCTTTTAATCAACAGGTCTAAATTTATCAGTTTTTTGCACGCTTATGTGCGAGGCCTAACAGACACCGCTACAAAAACAAAATAGAGTGACTTGCTAGGTGAAAACCTTATTTTTTTATATAAAATTTTCTTCATTTACTTTTATTAAAGGACTTTATATGCAGAGTAATCAAATTCAACCCGATATGCCAGTGGTGTGTTCTCAAGATGGCCAATTTGCAGAGGTCGATCATATGGAAGGCACAGACCATATTAAACTAAAACGTGACGGGGCAGGAAATCATCATTACATTCCATTAAGCTGGGTCAGTTCAGTTGAGGATGGCAAAGTGAAAATTGACCGCTCTGGTGAAGAGGCAATGCAACAATGGTCTGAAACTTCACCTATGTGGGTATAAGCTGCTAAGCTGCATTTGGTTTGAATCAATAAAAAACCAATGAAGCTTGTCGATTTTTTTTGGGTATGAAATTTACATTTTGTACTAAATAAAATCACTTTTTTTGCATTAAATTTTTGCAACCAGCTGCGCGCAGTTTTGCTTCTTTAGAGTCGCCAGAATCTAATAATGGAATGACTGCGGCTAATGGATTAATAATGGCCAATAATACCGATGCGGCTAGTTTTAAGCCGACTGGTTTTTTATCTAAAGTAACTTGCGGGTTGGCAAAACTGCCCGTCACGTTTAAAGGCGCGCGCAATGTCAGCGGGCTAAAATCTTTAGGCAACGCCATGGCGCGCAGATTTAGCCTCTCGGTTGCTAAAGATAGTGAGCCATCCACCCAAACTGTAGTGTCAGTAGTATCAACCACCATAACAAGTGGTGTAAACACACCATTTTTGGCTTGTAAATCTACAACGGCACAATGTATAGGCAACGCATCATCCCCTTTGAATAACACGCCTATCGATTGCGCAATATCCAAGCCCGCCACTTCAATGCCTAAATGTGAAACGGCGCCTTGTACCAATTCAGTTCGAATACTGCCATCTAGGCTAGCCAATATATCTGCAGTGGACTTTCCTTGTCCTTTTAAATTTGCCTTTCCATTTAGTCTGCCCGAAATATACGGCGGCAGACCATCTGCGCGCTTCTGTTTAATCCAACGCTCAAGTCGCACACCATTCCAGGCAAGGTTTGCATCCCATAGCGCTTTTGAGCCGCGACCATCTAAACCTATATCGCCTGTTAATTGGCCACCAGCTGTTAAGGCTTTAATTTTTTTGAGTGTAAGTACGGCATTGTTTAATTGCAAGTGGGCTTTCAAGGGTTTAAGTGGTTCTAAAAGACGCGTTTTTAAATCTAAATATTGCATATCAACCATCACATCAGCGTTCATTTTACGCAGCGATTTCAAATCAAAAGGTCGGGTAGGCAATACTTTATTGGGATTTTTATCGTCTGAGTCTGCCCCAAATGCAGGGCCTAAATCGGTGATGACTAACTTGCCTGCCAGCTGGCCATTCAATAATGGTATTTTTAACGATTTATCATAGGTAAAACGGCCATTTAAACGGCTACCGCCTATCGCCATTTGGTTTATTTTGGTTTTCCAGATTAAATTTTGCTTTTCCAATAAACCATTGGTGCTAAATTTGGCAGTGGTAGGCAATGTAACGCCTACCAAATCACCCACGGCTGCCAATGACGGGCCGCTGAGGCTATAGTCACCTGCAAAATCGCTTGGATGCATCATATCTTTGGTGGTGCCCTTGAAGCTAATATTTGCGCGGCCAACCGTTGCCTTAAAGGTGATTGCAGCAGGCAGACTATTAGATGCATTGCTATTAGAGGGTAATGCTCCAATAGATACCAGTTTGAATTTTAGTGGCAAGTCCTTGAAGCGACCACTAGCATTAGCGGTCAACTTACTATTATTTGAAACAGGCAAATCTCCATTAGCAGCATGGCTAATCAATGATAATTGCGCTTCGATGGCCGACTTAAGCGGTACATCTTCAATATGCAATAAGCCATTAGTTAACAACAATTGGTCAAACGTGGGTAATCGCACAGGCTTGTTCGGGTCTCTAATTTTATTGCGAAATTGCCATGAGGCACGACCATCGGCTTTGCGTTCAATATAACTATTCAATGTTGTGGCTTGCAGGCTTTTAATGCGTAGCGGCTGACCGCGATAAGCATGCCATATGTCGATATAGCGTAATTTAAGCACTACATTATTACCCTTAACAAAGTGCGGTTTACTACTCCAAGCTGGTGCAGCAATGTAAAGCTTAGATGTTTTTAAGGTTATACCACCTAAAAAATTAAGTAGAAAAGGTTTTCTATCAGACGACTGGCCTTGGCTAATGTTGGGTTTAGGTAAGTTGTGTAGGTAGCTATTATTAAACCTAACTTTACGATTCATTGAAGATGTTAGGTATTTTTCAAGTGGTTCTGCTAAGAAAGGCCAGCCCGCATATTCTCCAAGCACTATAAGTGTAATCAAAGCAGCAGTCATGTAGGCTGCTATATTTAATTTTTTATTTACATTACTCATTTAGCTCACAATTTGCCGCCTATTAGTTGAAGCTTATTAAATTTTTTCATTCATCAATTTATTTCATTGGTAGAAATTTATCTGTACGTAAGCGTACATAGCTAAAGACGGCCTATCAATTTAATGAATCAATGACAAAACTCCATTAATAATACAAATTATGTGCGTTATCACACGGATAAAAGGCGCGAGAGCACTTAATCTTATTACATCCAATAGACTTGGATTTTGCAGTTAAACCTTTCGCGTATGGAATTGATTTACTTTGCAAAAATTGACTAATTCTAAATTAATTGAAAGGATTTTCACATGAACTGGGATCAAATAGAAGGTAATTGGAAACAATTAAAAGGCAATATTCAGCAGCAGTGGGCTAAATTAACTGATGACGATTTAGATGTAATGGAAGGCAAGCGTGAAGTTTTAGCAGGGAAAATTCAAGAGACATATGGTGTTAATAAGCAAGAAGCAGAAAAACAAGTAGATGATTGGCTAAGCAGCCAAGTTGATTTGGATGATGATGAATCAGATGGTGAATTGGATAGCCAAGACTCAACGCGAAGCAATAAGTTTGATTATGATGATGCTAATCGTAGTATTTCTGATCAAGACATTACTGGCAATACGCCGCGCAACATGCAAGATGGTATGGGTGATGCCAGTGTTGACAGTCAAGGCCCAGGTGAT
>JANNWI010000279.1:0-1926 GCA_031414715.1 Methylophilaceae bacterium
GGCTCATCCATTTCGCCATCACCACAAAACACCCACACTTTGCGGTCGCTGGTATCTGCAATACCACGGTCGTGAATGTACTTCAGAAAACGCGCTTGGTAAATACCAGCGAGCGGACCTAAACCCATAGAAACCGTTGGAAATTGCCAAAAATCTGGCATTAGCCATGGGTGCGGGTAGCTGGATAATCCATTGCCACCTGTTTCTTGGCGAAAGTTATCCATTTGTTCTTCACTGAAACGCCCCTCTAAAAAGGCACGCGCGTAGACGCCGGGAGATGAGTGACCTTGGAAATACACGCAGTCGCCACCAAAATTTTCATTGGCAGCGCGAAAGAAATAGTTAAATCCAGTGTCGTACAGCGTAGCAGCCGATTGAAAGCTGGCAATATGACCACCCACACCAGGGGATTTTTCGTTGGCGCGGAGCACAGTCATAATCGCATTCCAGCGCACTAGCGCACGTATTCTGCGTTCCATTTCTGGGTCGCCCGGCAAACGTTGCTGCAAGTGCGTAGGAATAGTGTTGACGTAAGCGGTGGTCGCGTTGTAAGGCAGGTTGCTGCCTGAACGGCGCGCCTGGTCTATCATCGCTTCTAGCAAGAAGTGCGCACGCTCTGTGCCTTCGTTTTCAATGACCGAGCTTAAAGCGTCTAACCATTCTTGCGTTTCTATTGAATCTGTTTCAATTAAATTTGTCTGTTGATTTGTTGCCATGTGTGAGGTTGCTCCATCTCATGTTGCAGCGCGTATAATCTAAAAATTACGCAAAAACGAGAAATTAGAATGTTTATTAAGCCGCTAGTGTGGCTTTTTTAGGCGTTTTGGTCAAGATATAACGTAGTTCTGCTGGGGAAATAATGTCGATTCGCTAACCTAGTCTTACATTTTATAGAAGAGTTAAAGGTGATTAAATGTCGTTGAAATTAATACAATATGCAGCAATTGGTATCGAAAAGTCGCTAACTTCAGAAAAACATGTACTTTTTGTACTAAATGAAAAGGCAGAAAAAAATCTGCCTTTTGCTAAAATTCTTGATAGCAAACTAAAGCGCAGCAAAAGTGAGTTTAAAGACTTGAGAAAAGCACCAGTGACGGTGGAGTTGCCTAACGGCGGCTTGGCCAGCTTTGTGGTATTAGTCGATAATTTAAGTCTATTTCAAAAACATACTTTGCTTAGAAAAGCAGTCAAACCTTTACTAGCTGAGCAGCCAGATAGGTTGGCAATTTGTGTATTTGGTGACGAGGTCGCTAAAGAGGCGAATGCCTGCGCAGCCTATTATGTGGTAACGGTAAATGCAGCTGAATTGCCTAGCCGTAAAAAAGAAGCTAAATATAAGCCATTGAAAGAAATCAATATTTATGGCTATAAGGCTGCGCACGATTATGGCTATGTGAACGCGCGGGTGGCAGGTAACACGCTATGCCGCAGCTTAACAATATTGCCGCCCAATGAGTTAACGCCAACCAAATATCGCAAAAAAGTAAAAGAGTTGGTTAAGCAATACGGTTGGAAACATGAAGAGTTTGACATGCCAGCATTGAAAAAAATGGGTGCGGGTGCATTTTATGCGGTGGGGCAAGGTAGCGACCCGCAAGATGCGGTGATAGTGCATTTAACCTATAACCCAAAAGGTGCAAAAAAACATATTGCATTGGTGGGTAAAGGTATTTGTTTTGACACTGGCGGCCATAACTTAAAGCCTGCCAAATATATGCAAGGCATGCACGAGGATATGAATGGTAGCGCAGTTGCGCTGGGTGTTTTATTAGCGGCTACCCAGATGAAATTGGATGTAAAAATTGATTGCTGGTTAGCCATTGCGCAAAACCATATTGGGCCGCTAGCTTATAAACAAAATGATGTGGTGACTGCGCTAAACGGCATGACGATTGAGATTGTGCATACCGATGCCGAAGGCAGGAT
>JANNWI010000280.1:0-8172 GCA_031414715.1 Methylophilaceae bacterium
CAAACTCGCTATCGCCATTTACAAAATAAGTGTTAGGGCTGTTAATTGTGACAAAGGTGATAATTTTTTCTTTGTTTACTGCTGGTGCGGGTGTTTCAGTAGCTGGCACTTCGCTAGGCTTATCGCAGCTACTTAATAGCAATGAAATAGCCAGCAACAAAAATGCTAGTAACAGAATCTGCAATGCATGAGTGTTTAGCTTATACAAAGAATAAGCCTTAACTTAAGCACTATGTTTAGCCCAGCGCTCTTCAACATTGCCATTTTCTGCAATCAATACTGCGCTGGTTAGCCCATAAAAAATGCCATGCTCTACCACGCCAGGTGTGTTGTTGATAAGCGCGTTGAGGGTTTGTTCTGATATCGACTTGTCGAATGCCATATCCAGTACCAAGCTACCGTGAGAGGTAACTGTTAAGCCATCTTTTGCCACATTTTCGCGCAGCTCTCCAATGCCACCAGCCGCTTCTAAGCTGCGTTTGGCTGCTTTCCATGCCATTGGCATTACTTCAATTGGTATGGCGAAATTAGTGCCGATACGCGCTACCAATTTGCTTTTATCGGCAACTACCAAGAATTGTTTAGCGGCTTTTGCCAATAGTTTTTCTAACACCAAATCAAAACCACGGCCTTTTAGCAGTGTCATGTCTGGGGTAATCTCATCGGCACCATCGACATATAAATCTATCTCAGCCACTTGTGTCAGTGCAATGACGTTTAAGCCCAAGCTTTGCGCTTTAATCATGCTAACGTTAGAGCTGGCGATGGTAGTGACTTTGAGCTGTTCTTCTTTTTGCCGTCTCGCCAGTTCTTCAATAAAATAGTTGGCAGTAGAGCCTGTACCCAAGCCAACCAACATGCCATTTTTAACGTAATTTGCAGCATGAATCGCTACTGCTTGTTTATCGTTGGTCAAAATGAATCCCCAAAACTTTTTATTTTTATCTTTATTGAAACTGCATCATTGAGACAAGCTTATAATTTATTTAAGCTTATAAATTAAAGTCCAGCTAAGAGTTATAATAGGCAAAATTCACCTTTAAACCAAGTCATTTTCAAGCTCATTTATGCAGTTATCCGCGCCCAAGGTCGGGCAAAAAAGTCGTTTTTCTTATGCTGCCAATGGCTTAGATAGTTTATCTCAAGCATCACTTGCATGTCGCCAAAAAACAACAGACAGTAAGCAAAAAACACCGCTGGTGATTATTACTGCTAACGCGTTTGAAGCACAGCGTTTATTAGAGGAAATCCCTTACTTTGCGCCAGAGCTTAGCGTGAGCCTGCTGCCAGATTGGGAAACGCTACCTTATGACGTGTTTTCACCGCATCCAGACTTGATTTCCGAGCGCCTCGCCACGCTGTATCAAATTAGCCAAAACTTGTGCGATGTGGTCATTGTGCCAATGGCCACCGCGCTGATTCGCCTGCCTGCTGTGGTTTATTTGGCAGGGCATAGCTTTATGCTGGCCAAAAAGCAAAAGCTAGATTTAAACAGCTTGCGCCATCAATGCGCGCAAGCTGGCTACCACCATGTTTCGCAAGTGATTTCGCCAGGTGAGTTCAGTGTGCGTGGTGGATTGATTGATTTGTTCCCCATGGGTAGCGTGTTGCCTTACCGCATTGATTTGTTTGATGATGAGATAGAGAGCATACGCACCTTTGATGTGGATACCCAGCGTAGCCTTTACCCAGTGCCAGAAATCAGGTTGTTGCCTGCACGTGAGTTTCCGCTGGATGATAAAGGCATTGCTACGTTTAGAAGCAATTTTCGCGAGCAATTTGAGGGCGACCCGCAACGCGCCACCATTTACAAAAATGTGAGTAAGGGCGTGGCTAGCGGCGGCATAGAATGGTATTTGCCGCTGTTTTTTGAGCAGACTTCAACTTTGTTGGATTATCTTCCTGCGAATGCGGTGATTTGCTTGCATGGCAATGGCGATAAAGCAGCGCAGCAGTTTTGGGCAGATGCTAATTCGCGCTACAGATTGCTGGCACATGACCCAGAACGACCGATTTTAAAACCTGAAGTTTTACTGATTAAAACAGACGATTTTTTTGCGCAAACGCAGTGCTTTGCAGTATTTACACTGACGCTCGAACCTAAAAATGCGTTGCCTGCATTAGATATAGAGCGCCGCGCCGAGCAACCATTGCATAAGCTGCAAGCCTTTATCCATAAGGCTGCTGGTGATGCCAAAAAGAAGCGCATATTAATTACTGCTGAAAGTCTTGGTCGTCGCGAAACCATGTTGCAGCTATTTGCTGAGCATGGTTTGGTAATGCCTGTGTGCGAAACATGGGCAGAGTTTCAAGCCAGCACTGCGCCATTGATGTTGGGTGTGTCGCCACTGCACGCAGGCTTCACCTTTACCCCTTCCCCCACAAAGGGGGAAGGCGGGGATGGGGGTGAAAGTGCTAAAAGAACGACACAATCTACCCCCACGTCATTACCTACCCCCACCCTAGCCCTACCCCTTGAAGGGGGAGGGGATTTTGCGCTGATTACTGAGTCGGAATTGTATTCTGGCACAGTGCGCCAGCAGCGCAGACGTGAGAAAGAAAAAGCCCGCAATACCGAGGGCATGCTCAAAGATTTATCTGAGTTACGTATGGATGACCCTGTGGTGCATGAGCAGCATGGGGTGGGGCGCTATAAAGGCTTGATGAATTTAGATTTTGGCGAAGGCGAAACCGAATTTTTGTTGCTGGAATATTTTGGTGATGACAAATTATATGTGCCAGTTTCGCAGTTATTTCTCATCTCACGTTATTCAGGTGGTCCACCAGAAAGCGCGCCACTGCATCGTTTGGGCAGCGGTCAGTGGGAAAAAGCTAAGAAAAAAGCGCTGAAACAAATTCGCGATACTGCGGCTGAATTGCTCAATCTCTATGCCCAGCGCGCTTCGCGGCGCGGCCATGCCTTTACGCTTTCACTCAAAGATTACGAAGCATTCTGCGAAGGCTTTCCGTTTGAGGAAACACCCGACCAATTGGAAGCAATTGAAAATGTCATCAAGGATATGCAATCTGGACGCCCAATGGATAGGCTGGTTTGTGGTGATGTTGGCTTTGGTAAAACGGAAGTGGCATTGCGCGCCGCTTTTGTGGCGGTAATGGGTGGGCGACAAGTGGCAGTACTGGTGCCAACCACATTATTGGCTGAGCAGCACTTTCAAAATTTCTGTGATCGCTTTGCCGAATGGCCGATAAAAATTGCCGAAATTTCCCGTTTTAGAACCGGCAAAGAGCAAAAACAAGCATTGGCTGATTTGGCTGCAGGCAAAGTCGATATTATTATCGGCACACATCGATTAATTCAAAAAGATGTGGTATTCAAAAACTTGGGCTTGGCGATTTTAGATGAAGAGCATCGTTTTGGCGTGCGCCAAAAAGAGCAACTAAAAGCGCTACGGGCCGAAGTGGATGTGTTAACGCTCACCGCAACGCCGATTCCGCGCACACTTAGCATGGCAATGGAAGGCTTACGCGAATTTAGCGTCATCGCCACACCGCCGCAAAAACGCCTCAGCATTAAAACCTTCCATACTTATTATTCTGATGGCATTATCCGCGAGGCGGTGATGCGCGAGTTTAAACGCGGCGGCCAGGTTTATTTTTTGCATAATGAAGTTGATACCATTTTTGTACAAAAGGAAAAGCTGGAGAAGATTATCCCAGAAGCGCGTATTGCCATTGCCCATGGCCAATTGCGTGAGCGTGAGCTAGAACATGTGATGCGCGATTTTTATCAGCAGCGTAGCAATATTTTGCTGTGCACCACCATTATTGAAACGGGCATTGATGTGCCAACCGCCAATACCATTATTATGAATCGCGCTGATATGTTTGGTTTGGCGCAGTTGCATCAATTGCGTGGCCGAGTAGGGCGTAGCCATCATCAAGCTTATGCTTATTTACTCACCGATGAACACCGAAAAATCACTCCGCAAGCGCAAAAACGCTTAGATGCGATTCAACTGTTAGAAGATTTAGGCGCAGGCTTTCACTTAGCCATGCACGATTTAGAAATTCGCGGTGCAGGTGAATTGCTTGGTGACTCACAGAGCGGAGAGATGCAAGAAATTGGTTTTCAATTGTATTCTGAAATGTTAAACCATGCGGTAAAACAACTGAAAGCTGGTAAAGAGCCCGATTTAGACGCGCCATTAGGCGTGACGACCGAGATTAATCTGCACGTGCCTGCATTGCTGCCTAGCAATTATTGCCCAGATGTGCATGAGCGCTTGGTGCTATACAAACGTTTAGCCAATGCTGCCACAGATGATGAGTTGGATACTTTGCAAGAAGAACTAATAGATCGGTTTGGCTTGTTGCCAGAGCCAGCAGAAGCATTGTTAGCCTGCCACCGACTGCGTATTGCTGCCAAACCAGTAGGCATTATTAAAATCGACGCATCTGATGCAGCGATTCAGCTACAATTTAATATTAAGGCAGATTTAGACCCGATGAAACTGGTAAACTTATTGCAACGCGACCGCCGCTGTCGCATGAATGGGCCTGATAAATTGCGCGTCACGGTGCAATTGTTTAACTTAAATCAACGTGTTGAGCTAGTTGAGACGCTGTTAAAAGAATTTATCTAATAAAAAAAGCCAATACTTTCGTATTGGCTTTTTTTATTGCAGTTAAGTTTAATCAATAATTAACTTATTTTGAGCGAGTAAGTTAGCCAACAAATCAGTTTCGTTTGTGCCAGTTAGCAAATTAACACCAGCTAGCGTTATATGCTGATTCTCAGCGGCTGCAACAAAATTACCACCTGTAAAGCCACCAGTATTGCTAATTCTAATTTCGGTACTTGTAACACCTGCCGCGGTGCTAGTAGTAATATCTAAGTAATTTGATATATTGCCACTAGATTCGCCAACCAATAAGTCACGCAAATCTAATCTATCTTCTACGATATTAAAATCTGTGATTCTGTCGATTGCAGGGCGACCATTTGTGCCTTTATCTGCAAGATTCCAGGCAAAAGTATCAACACTTAGCCCGCCTGCAAGCGTATCGTTACCTACACCACCAATAATTTTGTCATCACCTGCACCGCCATTGATAATGTTGGCATTGGCGTTACCAATTAACTCATTGTTGCCATCATCTCCTGTCGCATTTAATGCTGTTCCTAATAACGTCAGGTTTTCAATACCGTCAAACTGGCTAGAGTTTAAATCGGCAGAGAACGTTGTCTTAACTGTGTCATTACCAAAGTTTAGGGCAATGTTATCTTCAATAATGACATCACCACCTGCGCCAGCAGGTTTAATCACATCAACAAAGTAGGTGTCATTCCCCACACCACCATTTAGAATATCAGCACCAGCTTTTCCGTCCAGAGTGTCGTTCCCCAAGCCTCCTATAATAATATTTACAGCCGAGTTACCAGTGAGTATGTTGTTTTCATCATTGCCAGTAAGATCGAGCCTAGTTGAACCAGTAAGACTTACATCTACGTTTTCAATGCCTATGGAGTTGGTTCTGTCTACAGGGTCGCGAGTAAGTGGCCATATACTACCGAAGCCTAGGTCAATATTTGTAGATATGCTTGAGGTGGGGATAACTACTGCACCGCGCAGTATGAGTGTATCAACACCCTCGGTTATACCGCTAGTCTCAAATATTTCATCTTGCAAAGCAGCACGAACGTTCGTTCCAGCAGTGTTAGCTGTAATATCTACTATATATGTATCGTTACCTATACCACCAGTTAATATATCAATACCCGCACCACCATCTATGATGTCATTGCCAGTTTCACCTCTCAGCTGGTCATTGCCTAAACCGCCATTTAATGTGTCATTCCCAGCACCAGCATTAAAAGCATCATTGAAACTGCTTCCCGTCATGACGTTATCAGCATCATTTCCATTAATGCCGTTGCCACCGGGGCTATTATTGGCTACAAAATTAAGTAATGTGTTGCCAGTTAAACTAGCATCTAAACCTTCAATTCCTGTACTCAATATAATCGTGCTTGCCTTAGTTAAGTTGTATTGACCAAATAGTTGAATTTGATCATTACCATTCAATGGGTCTGCTGTTTCAATAACATTGTCTTCAAGCATTACTGAGGCTGTCGCAGTACCTTCAATACCTATTAGTTTCAAATCTACCTTGTAAAAATCGTTGCCATTACCACCAATTAAAGTATCTGCACCTGCACCACCATAAAACACATTATTTTGATTTGTGCCAGTAATGATGTTTGCCAGTGCATTGCCAGTTCCGTCAATAAAACCAAATGTGAGAGAGTCAGAAATAAGTGTGAGATTTTCTACATTGATGCCATTTAGACTTAAATCGAAGCTTACAGAAGATTTAATTAAATCAATGCCACCGACAGCCGCATTGGCATTGGTTTCGCTTACGATATCACCAGCATTATCCACAACATACGTATCATTGCCATCTACGCCAGTCATTGAGTCAGCACCTTCGCCACCATCTAGTGTATCCGCTCCCAAACCACCATTTAGAATATCCGCATCGGCACCACCATTAAGTGTGTCTGCCCCAGCATCGCCAAAAAGAGTATCTGTACCAATCCCACCGTTGAGTATGTTGGCTGCAGAGTTGCCAGTAAGTATATTATTACGCTCATTCCCTGTGCCGTTTATTGCTGCTATACCTGTAAGCTCGAGATTTTCAATATCAGTACCTAAACTATAGCTTATAGAAGATTTTACGGTATCTATTCCCCCTCCAACAAGAAAGGGGTTAGCTACTTTGTAAATATTATTGCTTAGTATGTTGTTAGCAGGACCTAAATTTGTAGCCTGACTAGTGAATAATATAAACTTATCGTCTGGTGAGAATGCTGTTGAATCAGCTTCATTAAAACTTATACCATTGCCTGTATTTCCATTCGAGTTTATTGAAAGCGCTTTTATCTCCCCTGTTGATAAGTCTTTAATAAACACGTCAATTGTTTGGTTATTATCATTTGTGACTAAATTGTCCGAGCCGCTATAAAAGACTACAAATCTGCCATCAGATGATATCGATGGACTGTTGCCAGACGCTTTTGTCCCTTGAATATTAGATGATACAAGTTGAAGTTCACCTGTCATTATATTTTTGACATAAACATAATTTTCTGGAAAATTCTGATTAGCCACAAAATTTGTCGCAAGGCTTTCAAACACAACGTGTATTCCATCTTTGGAAAATTGTGCGTTTCGAGAGCTAAAGTTGCCTTGAACATTATTAGCGTCACTTGAAATAAGAGTTACTTGCCCTGTTTGTAGGTTTTTTAAGAAAATGTCTGAGCCGTTGTTGGTGTCACCACTGACTAAATTGCTAGCTTGACTGGTAAATAATACGGATTGTCCATTTGCTGAGAAGAAGGCTGAGTAGCTAACATTGTCTCCCTGAACACCGCTTGCATTAGTGGAGATTCTAGTAGTATTACCAGATTGAATATTCTTAATAAATATATCTGCTATCCCATTTGAATCGTCACTTACTAAGTTGTCAGCTTGGCTTGAGAAAACAATCAATTTGCTATCAGGTGAAAAACTAGCACCCAGAGCGCCAAAATTTCCGATTACACCAGCCGATGAGCTTACGTAGTTTGTAATTACATCAGTTTGCAAGTTTTTAAGAGCGCCTCCAACACCAAAATTGCCTAAAATAGCATACTGACCATCGCTGGATAAAGTTGAAGCGGTATCGCTGAAAAACAGTTGCGAATTATCAGAAGCTAGAGAAAGTAAGCGAACATTTCCTGTTAGTAGATTTTTAACATATGTTAGATTAAACGCACCTGACGGTTGGGTAAAAGGAAATGGCAGGGTGGCCAAATTGTCAGCTGAACTATTAAAAATAACTGATTGACCATCAGTTGAGAAACTAGCAAACCTGTTTGAGAAATCCGCTTCTACACCTAGACTGTTGGTGCTTATTAGTGTTATTGGGTCTACTGAACCTTCAGAAACATTATCACCTATATTATCAACTATATAAGTGTCATTTCCAAAACCGCCCATCATTTTATCGGCGCCTAAGCCTCCTGACAGCATATCATTACCATCACCACCGTCCAAAATATCTGCACCCAAACCACCGTCTAGGGTGTCGTTACCATCACCACCCGTGATGATGTTGTTAGCGGCATTGCCTGTCAGCTTGTTGTCATCATCATTGCCAGTGAGG
>JANNWI010000281.1:0-2012 GCA_031414715.1 Methylophilaceae bacterium
AATCCTAAAGTCTTCTGATTAATAAAGTACAGCCTTGCGTAGTGTGTATTGCCTCGTGATTGCTGCCAGCATGTGCATAATGGTAATCACCTTGGTGGCATAAAATACCTTCAATATAAACCTCACCTTCCAGCACAAAAGACTCTTCATCTTGGGTGTGTAAATGCCCAGCAATACTGGCATTGGCTACCATTTTCATTAAAAATGATTTGGTTTTACCCACTTTATGTAAAAGTTTGATTTGTACGCCTTCTTGTATAGTTTTCCATTTGCCTTGCGCTGCAAACACAAATTGATGTGTATCTGTTTGCACACGTTGCATTAGTTTACTTTTAATGCGTATCGCAACTTCTGGCGCCGGTGTGGTAGCTGTTATTTTGCTAGCAATGGCAGCATTAATTTCATCGCTTAATACAGGTGCCGTTTTAGATGCTGTTTTAGTCATCAGTTTATTTTTTGCTAACGCAGTAATATTAGTCATCGTATGTCCTCCTTTTTATTTAAAGCAGTATTTAGCTTATCTTTCAGTTTACTCTGTGCCCGTTTAATGTTGGACTTTACAGTGCCCAGTGGCATGTGCATTTGTGATGCAATTTCTTCGTGGGTATAGCCTTTAAAAAAAGCCAGCGATATTAATTGCCGCTGCAACGGGTTTAAATCAGTCATGGCAATTTGTATATCTGATTCACGCTCAAGCAGCAACAAAATATCCAACGGGCTAAACACTTTGCCAGTATCGCTGCTTAAACTTTCAGGATCCGCATGCGATTCGGCCTCATCTAAGCGGCGCATAGCATCAATTGCCCGTGAACGGCAAATCATCATCAGCCATGCCATTACTGGCCCGCGTGCAATATCGAATTTAGATACTTCTTGCCAAGCTTGCATATAAGTATCTTCTACAACTTCTTCAGCTAAATCGTGCCTGCGCGTGATTTTTAATGCTAAACCATACACTTTGGCTAACGTGCAGTCATATAATTCTGCTAAAGACTGCTCGTCACGCTCCAGCATGCCTTCAATGACGTTAAAAAATTGGCTTGTCGGCAGCACAAGGTTTTCCATTAGTATGTTGTTACAAAGCATCATTATATCTTCTGAAATGGATGAATCTAAAATAGACAAGTTATATTCTTATTCATCAAAACCTGACCGCCAACAATCGCCATTGTCATGTTTAGTTTGCTAATAATTTTGGTGGTACTGCATCGCCTGTGGTGGTTTCAATATCGCGATACATTGGCGCTAATTTAGCCAACAATTTATTTTGTGCACTAAAAGGCACGTTGTGTTTATCCATGGCAAATTGAAATTGCTCAACCAATGCGTTAAAAGCTTCACGGTTTACTTTCATATTGGCGTGAGAGCTTTTCATATCGCGACCAGGATATTTACAACCGCCATTCATTAACTCGCACATTTGCTCAACCAGCATTGCCTTAATAAAAATTTGCTTTTCGTTATTAAAAAACTGAGTCGTGCGTGGATCTGCCACCAAGCCAATCATAAAGTCATCCATAATTTTTACTAAGCCTTCTTTGCCACCAAAAGCTAGAAAAGTTTCAGCACCTTCCATCGGTGTGTTGCGCAGATTTGGGTTTGCTGAGTAGGCTTCTGCCATTGCGGGTTGCGCCAGTGCCAATGCACTAACAGCTAATATTGTAGCAACAACTGCTTTAATATTTAAATTCATCTTAATTCCTTTTATTTGTATTGATATAGTTGGTTAGAAACCGAATTGGGCAGATAAATATACGCCGTCTTGATTGCCGTAATCGGCACCTAGCGCTTTAGGCGTTATCGTGGCAATATTGCCCAAGTTTACGTAAGCGGCAGTTATTGAAATGTTTTTGGTTGGCGCATAGGCAATAAACACATCAAACGCATCGTCTTCTTTCAAATCCACTACATTTGCGCCACCAAATAACAAGTTATTGGCTGGGCTTCTCAAGTTATCAGGTTTCATGCGGTACTCAGCACCAATCGCTAAGTCTTTGCGTAATAAATAGGCA
>JANNWI010000282.1:0-12471 GCA_031414715.1 Methylophilaceae bacterium
AGTTTTTCTTAAATGATGTGTTAGATAAAAAACATACACTTAACTTAAAACAAGTAAGTACTATTGAGCAAGTTGCTGCCGCATTTGCTGATTGGGCTGCAGAACTGCGTGCTAACGATAAGGTAGAAGTTAACCAAGAAGCTTGGCTAGCGCGAATTGCCGAGATGCCAAAACAAGATGTTGTAGCGCAAGCAGAGATTATTCAGATTGATAGTAAAGCGAATAGAGTTAAAGCTAAAACGCCAGTAAAGCTAGAAGAGCAAGTACTTATTGGCGGTACGCGCAAAATGAGTCGCGCCCTTTATGATATTTTTATGCTTGAGAGTGGTCATAACGTCACAATTTTAGAGCAAGATGCACTTAAAGTGAGCGCGAAAAAATCTTTGCCACCAGCAAAAGCTGCTTTACACGCCAACCACACCTTAGCCAGTAATGCATTAGCTGCAGAATTTAAATCGATGGGTGAGCTTTGCCGCGCATTAGAACGTTGGCTAGACGAGGCTAACACAAACTGGGCTGAGCAGCATGTTGCTTTATATGCAAATACTGTAAAGTCTTTGTCTGCTATGTGGCAAAAAATATCAGAGCAAAAAAATCCTCGTTCCGCTAACGCCCTTATTAAGGTGCTCAATCAAGCCACACTGCAGGCTAAACAGCATAAAGAGCTTGCGGTCGATTTGTCAGAAACAGAAACTTCGCAAACTGATGAGTTTGCGGATGGGGCTACTGAATTAGTGTCTGAAGCATTGCCGCCAGAAGTGATCGCTGAAACGCCGCTGCTGATTGATGAAAATGATGGTTTTGAAGTGAAGCTGATTACTGAAAGCAAGCGCTATGACAACAGCGTTGAGAAACTAAGCGCGTTAGATGTAACGCTTGCAAATGATAAAGTTGACCAAGAGCTGCTGACCATGTTTATAGAAGAAGCACGTGAAATCATGCCAGAAATTGGTTCTGATTTGCGTGCTTGGCGTGCTGACCCAAAACAAAAGCAGCACCCAGATGCTTTACAGCGGGCTTTACATACGCTTAAAGGCAGTGCGCGTATGGCAGGCCAAGGCGCTTTGGGTGATGCCGTGCATGATCTAGAAGACGAAGTGATTCGATCGCTTAAACGTAAAAACGTAGAAATTGATTTTGAGAGTATGTTTGTAGGGCTTGATAAAATTGGTGGCTACTTTGAGCAAACCATGGAAGCCACCCCAGAAAATACCGTTGATCAAATCAAGCCTGTGGATACCGCCCCAGCAGGGCGCACTAGCGACCGTAAAGCGCAGTTCATGCGTATGCGTGCTGATACCTTAGACAGGCTAATTAATGAAGCAGGTGAAATTTCGATTATTCGCTCGCGTTTAGACCGAGAGCTAACAGGCTTTAAGCAATCTTCTCACGATTTAACTGACAGCTTAACGCGTCTACGCAGTTATTTGCGCGAGTTGGAGATTGAGGCCGAAACGCAACTGCAATCGCGTATGAGTATTTTGCAAGAGGCTAATGAGACGTTTGACCCGTTAGAGTTTGACCGATTTACCCGTTTGCAAGAGTTAACCCGCATGATTGCGGAAAGCGTGAATGACGTGGGCACTATTCAAACCAGCTTAATTACTAATTTGGATCAATCTGAAGCCGCATTGCAACAACAAAATCGCATGAACCGCGATTTGCAACAGAACTTGCTGAGTGTACGCATGTTGCCATTCAAACAGATGTCTGAGCGCTTGCAACGCATTGTGCGACAAACCGCACGCGAGCTTTCAAAATCAGTAAATCTTGTAATTGATGGTGAAGCCACTGAGATTGACCGCAGCGTATTGGATAAATTAGGTGCACCGCTAGAACACTTGTTAAGAAACGCTGTTGCGCATGGTATTGAAACGCCTGCCGAGCGTAAACGCAAAAGTAAGTCTGATGTTGGTACGGTTACGTTAAAAGTACGTCAAGAAAATGATGAGATTCAGATTTCTGTCACTGATAATGGCGCTGGTGTTAACTTGGCGCGCGTGAAAGATATAGCCGTTAAAAACAAACTCATCGATGCAAATGCAGAAGTGAGTGATCAGGCTTTAATGTCGGTTATTTTTGAATCAGGTTTTTCAACTGCTGATAAAGTGTCGCAAATTTCTGGGCGTGGTGTGGGCTTAGACGTGGTACGAAACGACATTAGTGGCTTGGGTGGCCGTGTAGAGCTTACTAGCGAGTTTGGCAAAGGCACCACCTTCAATGTGAACTTGCCGGTGACGCTATCTGTGGCACAAGTGCTGGTGGTACGTTCTGGCAGCACAAATTATGCCTTGCCAGTGGGTATTATCGCGCAAGCGCAAAAAATTAAGCGTCAACAGTTGATTGATGCATACGCAACAGAAGAAATTGTTTGGGCAGATAAACAATACGCGATGCATTACTTAGGCGCTTTGTTAGGCAATACACTACAACGGCCAGAAGATCATGCATACACTTCATTATTATTGCTGAACGTTGGTTCATTTAATATTGCCCTGCACGTCGACGAGGTAATTGGCAACCAAGAGGCTGTCATGAAGCCGATCGGCACGCAGCTGGCACGCGTGCCTGGTATTGTGGGCGCCACGGTGACTGGTGACGGCAATATTATGTTAGTGATTAACCCAGTGCAGCTAGTTGCGCGGGCTATTTTAACCATCAACACGTCAGCTAGTGCAGATAAAGCTAAACCAGAAATAGTGCAGGCTAAATACCGCATTATGGTGGTGGATGACTCGCTAACTATGCGTAAAGTGCTCAGCCGTTTGCTTGAGCGTGAAGGCTTTGAAGTCATTGTGGCTAAAGATGGTATTGATGCCATGCAGATGTTGCAAGAAACCACACCAGATGCAATTTTGACAGATATTGAGATGCCACGTATGGATGGCTTTGCCTTGGCGCGCAATATACGCGATGATGAACGTACAGTTCACACACCACTGATTATGATTAGCTCACGTACAGCGGATAAACACCAAAATTTAGCTAAAGATGTTGGCGTTGATGCCTTCTTCGGTAAACCTGTCCAAGATGATGAATTGATTAGTAAGGTGAGACATTTGCTTGCGTCTAAGCCTGTTTTACATTAGCTGGCTTGTATTAATTAATAGCATGTAAAAATACACAAACCACCAAGATTTTTTAATTAAGTCTTGGTGGTTTTACGTTTTAACCATAGTTAATTTTTGACACCATTTTTTTGCATGCAGGTAAAATAGCGGTATGCAAGATATCACGCAACTTTCTGAAACACTACCAATATCAAGTGCTCCGCAGTTTGTGCATTTGCGCTGCCACAGCGAATATTCCATTGTTGATGGCATTGTACGTATTGACGATTACGTGGCTGCGGCTAAGCACGACGATATGCCTGCGCTGGCGCTGGCTGATTTAAGTAATTTATTTGGTGCCATTAAGTTTTATAAAGCCGCGCGCGATAATGGCATTAAACCTATTGTTGGATGCGAGCTATGGCTAGAAAACACTAAAAACCGTGACCAAGCGTTTCGCATTTTATTGTTAGTGCAAAGCAACGCGGGCTACTTAAAACTATGCCAGCTGATGAGTAAAGCTTATCTTGAGAATCAATATCGTGGCCGCGCCGAAATTAAGCAAGCTTGGTTAAGCGGGCTAGATGACATAAGCGCTGATGATAAAAGCACGAATGATAAGGGCGTTGATGATAAGTGTGTTGATAATAAAAGCACAGAAGGCTTAATTTTAATTTCTGGCAATGCGCAAAGTGATATAGGCGCTGCCCTGCAAGCCAATAACCATGCGGCTGCTAGGGCGCTCGCAAAAACATGGTCTGCGCTGTTTCCAAATCGATTTTATCTCGACATTCAACGTACGGACACAGACAATTCCACGCAAGAGTCTTTAATAAATCATGTGCTCAGTTTAGCCAGCCAGCATGAGTTGCCGGTTGTTGCAACGCATCCCATTCAATTTACTACGCCAGATGATTTTAAAGCACACGAAGCGAGAACTTGTATTTCTGAGGGCTACATGCTGGCTGATAGTCGCCGCCCAAAAAACTTCACGCCCGAGCAATATTTTAAATCGCAAGCGCAAATGTGCGCCTTGTTTTCGGATATTCCTGAAGCGTTAACCAACACAGTTGAGATTGCCAAACGCTGCAATTTGACGATTGAATTGGGAAAAAATTATTTACCTAACTTTCCCACGCCCAATGGCGAAAGTTTAGATATTTATCTCACACAGCAGTCAGAGATTGGCTTGGAAGCGCGTTTGCAGGTGCTTTATGCGGATGAAAAATTGCGTGAGGAAGCACGGCCAAAGTATGCAGAAAGGTTGGCTTTTGAATGCAAAATGATCAATCGGATGGGTTTTGCTGGCTACTTTTTAATTGTGGCCGATTTTATCAATTGGGCAAAAAATAACGGCGTGCCAGTTGGCCCTGGCCGTGGCTCTGGTGCTGGCTCTTTAGTAGCCTATAGTTTAAATATTACCGATCTTGATCCGCTAGCATACAACTTACTGTTTGAGCGTTTTTTGAATCCTGACCGTGTTTCCATGCCCGATTTCGACATCGATTTTTGCATGGATGGTCGCGATCGCGTCATTGATTACGTGAAGCAAAAATATGGCTTAGATGCTGTTTCGCAAATTGCAACCTTTGGTACCATGGCCGCTAAGGCAGTGATTCGCGATGTAGGCCGCGTACTCGATTTGCCATTTAATTTTGTTGACGGTATTGCCAAACTGATTCCGCTAGAGCTGGGCATTACGCTAAGTAGTGCCTTAGAAAAAGAGCCGCAACTGCAAGAACGGCGCGAAGCCGAAGAAGAAGTGGCGACTTTGCTAGAGCTAGCATTACGCCTAGAAGGCTTGGTGCGCAATGTGGGCATGCACGCAGGTGGCGTATTGATTTCACCGAGCAAAATTTCAAATTTCTCGCCTATTTATTGCCAAGCTGACGGCGGCAGTTTAGTCAGTCAATATGATAAAGACGATGTAGAAGCGGTTGGTTTGGTGAAGTTCGACTTTTTGGGCTTGCGCACGCTGACGATTTTAGAGCTTGCGCTTAATAATGCTAATAAACAACGTGCAGCGAATGTAAATGGCAGCCCCGAGAGCCGCTCCCCGCTTGCTTTCCAGAGCATCCCTTTGGATGATAAAGCGAGTTATCAACTACTAAAAACGGCAAATACCACAGCGGTGTTTCAGCTAGAGTCGCGCGGCATGAAAGACATGCTAAAGCAAGCGCTGCCCGATTGTTTTGAGGATATTATCGCGCTGGTGGCGTTATATCGGCCAGGCCCGATGGATTTGATACCTGATTTTTGTCGACGCAAACATGGCAAGCAGCGCGTCGAGTATCCACACCCCGCCACTGAATCCATCCTCAAAGAAACCTACGGCATTGCGGTGTATCAAGAGCAGGTGATGCAAATTGCGCAGGTGGTGGCTGGCTACAGTTTGGGTGGGGCGGATTTACTGCGCCGCGCGATGGGTAAAAAGAAAAAAGAAGAAATGGACGCACAGCGTACCATTTTTACCGAAGGTGCACTTAAAAACGGCCTGAATGAACGCCAAGCGACTGAACTATTTGATTTGCTAGAAAAGTTTGCCGGCTACGGTTTTAATAAATCGCATGCCGCAGCATACGCATTAGTTGCCTACCACACGGCATATTTAAAAACGCATTATCCTGCGGCATTTTTGGCATCAACCATGTCAGCCGATATGAACAATACCGATAATATTCATTTGTTTTTTGATGATTGCGCGCCGAATAAAGTCGAGGTATTGCCGCCAGATATTAACCAAAGTGGTTACCGCTTCGAGCCTTTGAATAATAGTCAAATTTTGTACGGCCTAGGCGCAGTTAAAGGCACAGGGCTGGCGGCGATTGAGTTAATTTTAGCGGCGCGTGAACAAGATGGGCCATTTAAAGATTTATTCGATTTTTGTAATCGCCTAGATTTACGCAAAGTGAATCGGCGCGTCATCGAATCGCTGATTCGCGTTGGCGCGTTTGATAAACTAGAGCGCAATCGTGCTGCGTTACTAGCGGGCGTTGGGTTGGCGGTTGCAGCGGCCGAACAAAATAATAGTCACGCTGGGCAAGATAGCTTATTTGGAGGCGTAGCGGAGACAAAACATGCGTTGCCAAATGTGTCTGAGTGGTCGCCAGAGCAAGCATTGATAGAAGAAAAAGCGGCGCTAGGCTTTTACTTAAGCGGACACCCATTTTTAAATGCCAAAGATGATATCAGCCAATTTGTGCGTGGTACATTAGCCGATTTGCAGCCGCAGGAGCAGCCAAGATTACTGGCAGGCATTGTGATGGGCGTACGCATACGCATGACACAGCGCGGCAAAATGGCGATTGTGACGATAGATGATGCGGTTTCGCGCGTGGATGTGGTAGTGGGTAGCGAACTGTTAAATCAATATGCCAGCTTTATTAAAGAAGACCAGTTATTAGTCATTGAAGGCAGAGTCAGTAACGATGATTTTTCTGGCGGAATACGCGTGAATGCGCGTAAATTGTACGATTTAGCTGGCGCCCGCAGTCATTTTGCCAGCATGTTGAAAATATCCTGCAATGGACAATCCGATGCGGCAAAACTGACCAATATATTAAGCCCATATTGTAAAAAATCGGCCGACTCAGATAAAAAACTATGTCCTGTTAAAATTGAATATCATAACGGCCAAGGCCAAGCTAGCTTAATGCTTGGCGATGCTTGGCGAGTAGAGCTGCAAGATGAGCTGTTGCAACATTTGCATGCATGGTTATCAGTTGATAACGTAAAAATCCTTTATAATTAAGCCTACTGTATTCAATTAAATGGTAAAAATAAGTATGACCAATAGACGAACCACAGATGCAAAAATTAGCTACTTAGATTTTGAGCAGGGCATTGCCGAGCTTGAAAAACGTATTGAGGCGTTGCAAGTGTCACATGATGATCATGATCATCTAGACATCAGTAAAGAGCTTGACCAGCTAGAGAAAAAAAATACAAAAATGCTGGAAGACACTTATAAAAACTTAACTGCATGGCAAATTTCTCAAGTGGCGCGCCATCCACAGAGGCCTTATACGTTAGATTACATCGCCGCTTTATTCTCCGATTTTGAAGAGCTGCATGGCGACCGCGCTTATGCCGATGACCCAGCAATAGTGGGTGGCTTGGCGCGCTTTGATGGCATTCCAGTAATGGTGATTGGTCACCAAAAAGGCCGCGATGTGAAAGAACGCCAATATCGCAACTTTGGTATGCCACGACCAGAAGGTTACCGCAAAGCCTTGCGTTTGTTTAGGCTGGCTGAAAAATTCGGTTTACCAATTATCACTTTGATAGACACGCCAGGCGCCTACCCAGGTATTGGTGCGGAAGAGCGCGGCCAAAGTGAGGCTATTGCAAAAAACTTATACGTGATGGCCGAGCTTAAAACACCAATTATTGGTGTGGTAATTGGCGAAGGTGGCTCAGGCGGCGCGCTGGCACTGGGTGTGGTTGATCAACTTATTATGCTGCAATACTCAACTTACTCTGTGATTTCGCCAGAAGGCTGTGCCAGTATTTTATGGAAGAGTGCTAGTAAAGCACCAGAAGCAGCAGAAACATTAGGTATTACCGCAGATAGGTTGAAAGGTTTAGGTTTGGTTGATGTGATTGTGGCTGAACCACTCGGTGGTGCACATCGCGATATAGAGGCCACTATGCAATCAGTCAAAAATGCACTGAAAACCGAGCTGGTTGCGCTGCAAAAGAAAACTACTGAGAAATTACTGGCCGCGCGCTACGAGCGTTTAATGAGTTATGGCAAGTTTAAAGAAACTGCCAGCAAATAAACCTATCCTTTCTAAAAAAGCATCGCTATTGCAGCAATTGCAGGCTTTTTTAGTCGATGTTTTTTTAAGCCAACATGTTATAAATCCCAAGTTGCTATTAGCTTACAGTGGTGGTTTAGACTCCAGCGTGTTGTTGCATCTGCTTTGCCAAGTCAATAAAACATTGCCGTTTCAATTATCTGCGCAGCATGTGAATCATGGCTTAAATGTTAATGCAAGTGCATGGGCAGATTTTTGCGCTAGCACCTGCAAACAACTTCATGTTCCATTCATTACTTCAAAAGTTAAAGTCGAAAATAATGGCTTGGGTTTAGAAGCTGCTGCACGCATCGCTAGATACCAAGTATTAGAAAAAACGGATGCTGATTTCATTTTACTGGCGCACCACCAAGATGACCAAGCCGAAACGTTTTTGCTACAACTGGCGCGTGGCGCAGGCGTAAAAGGCTTGGCAGGCATGGCAGCAGTCAAAAATGCATGGCTGCGACCCTTGCTAGATGCGCCTCGCAGGGTATTATTAGAATATGCTAAACAGCACAGGTTAACTTGGATAGAAGACGAAAGTAACTTAGAAACTAAATACGACCGCAACTTTATGCGACATGAAATTTTGCCAGCGTTGGCAAAACAATATCCTGCTGTTCGTCAAACCATTAGTCGTAGTGCAAAACACATGGCTGAAGCCAATGATTTGCTAGATGAGATTGCAGCGCAAGATGTGCAGGCTTGTTTAACTGGACAGCAGTTAAATTTGCAATTATTACAAACATTCAGCCAAGCGCGTATTAACAACACTTTGCGTTGGTGGTTGGTGCAAAATGATTGTAATTTGCCCAGCAGTGCGCAATTACAGCAAATCACACAACAACTACTTTTTGCCAAAACCGATGCGATGGTGAAAATTAAAGTCAGTCACTCGCATACGCTGCAGCGCTATCGCGGTTATGCATTTTTGCAGGCTGAAACAGAGACAGTGCCAAGCCTAAATCTACTTTGGCAGGGCGAAGACATGATGCAATTGCCAGATGGCTCGAGTTTAATATTTAGCAAAATAGTAGGCCAAGGTTTTGCAATAAACCGAGAGCCGAACATAAAGTTACGCATTCAATATCGGCAAGGTGGCGAACGTTTTCGTCCAGATTTAGGTCGCCCCAGCCGCAGTTTAAAAACGGTACTACAAACTTGTGAGATTCCGCCTTGGCAGCGAGCGCAGCTGCCACTTATCTTTATGGATGAAACCCTAGTTTTAATACCGAGGGTGATGATTCCAAATGGTGACCAATATATGATGGTAGATGCTAATTTTAGTGTCGGTGCAGATGAAACAGGCTTGCAAGTCACCTGGCAAAAATAACTCAAATCAATAAAAACAACCTAAGCCAGAACCCGCATGAATGCTGGCTCGCAGGGCATATGATTTTAATTATTTTTTAAGCATTTTGGACAACGTTGGCCACACATTTTCTAATAATTGTGCTTGTGCGGTGGCGGTTGGGTGTAGGCCATCTGCTTGAATAAATTTCGGGTTGCCAGCCACGCCTACCAAGAAAAAGTCGACCAGCGATAAGCCATATCTTTTAGCTAATTGTGGATAGTTTTCGCTAAATTGACGGCTATATTTAAGGCCATAATTAGGTGGAATTTTCATACCTAATAATAATACTTTGGCTTTTTTAGCTTGGGCTTGTTGAATCATTTTCTCTAAATTGTTGTAAGTGTCGGCTGCGCTTAAACCGCGTAGTCCGTCGTTACCGCCAAGTTCTAAAACAACAATCTGTGGTTTATGTGTCGCTAGCATGTCGGTAAAACGGCTCACGCCACCACTAGTGGTTTCGCCGCTAATACTGGCATTAACTACTTGGTAGTTATATTTTTTCATGCTGAGGCGCTGTTGCAAAAGTGCTACCCAGCCCTCATGTTGAGATATGTTGTAGGCGGCTGATAAGCTATCACCAAAAATAACTATATTTTTAGGTAAAGTTTTTGAATATGCAGGCATTGCAACCAAAGCGGCCATGATGACACTAAACTGCAATAACCATTTAAATGCTATTAAAAAACGAGAATTCATTTATGTTGCTTTCTGAACCAATCAACTCTGATACAACGCACCATGCGACGATAAGTACTACTGCTATTTTAGCGACAAATTTAACTAAACATGTGGGTGAGGGCGCAAATAAAATTGAAATTTTAAATGATCTTAATCTACAAGTTTCACAAGGTGACAGCGTGGCGATTGTGGGTAGCTCTGGCTCTGGCAAATCTACTCTGCTGGCACTGTTAGCAGGTTTAGATAACCCCACAACAGGCACTGTACAGGTGTCTGGACAAGCATTTAGCGCTTTAGATGAAGACGCGCGCGCGGCAGTACGGGGTCAAACAATGGGTTTTGTGTTTCAGTCATTTCAATTACTGCCCACCATGACCGCGCTAGAAAACGTGATGTTACCGATGCAACTAGCCAATAGAAAAGATGCAAAACAACTAGCGTTGCAGACCTTAGCAAAAGTAGGCTTGGCTGAGCGATTAAATCATTACCCTAAACAATTGTCTGGTGGCGAGCAACAGCGGGTGGCAATAGCGCGTGCATTTGCCACACAACCCGCCATTTTGTTTGCCGACGAACCCACAGGTAATTTAGATATTGCTACTGGCGAGCGCATTATCGAGCTGCTATTTAGCTTGAATCAACAAGGTAAAACCACCTTAATTTTGGTGACGCATGACGTGCAACTGGCAAAACGTTGCAACCGTACTTTAATTCTGAAAAATGGCCAATTAAATTAGTATGAGTCTATATATAAAATTGGCTTGGCTGCAATTACGCTCGCAATGGCAATCAGGCGATTTGCGTGTATTGGTGCTAGCGTTGGTGCTGGCTGTCACCTCTATCACTGCGGTAAGTTTTTTTACCAGTCGTATCGCTTCTCATCTCAATAATCAAGGCGGCATGTTGCTAGGGGGCGATGCAGTATTAATTTCTGACCATGCTATTTCAGCTCAGTTTATCGCCGAGGCAAAGAATGCAGGCCTGCAAGCCGCATCCACGCTTGAGTTTGCGAGCATGGCAATAAATAGTGATAAAAATCTGCTGGCAGAAGTTAAAGCCATTGATGATCATTTTCCGCTGATTGGTGATTTTGGCGTGCTTTTGATGGGCGAAAAGCTAGCACAAAACATACAAGCAACACCAAAACAAGGCGAAGTTTGGATAGAGCCTAGACTAGCTAACGCGCTTAATTTAAAGCTGGGTGATGACTTAGAATTAGGTGCCAGTAAGTTTAAAGTCGCTGGCATGCTAATGCGTGAACCTTCGCGTGGCGGAGATATGTTTAGCTTTGCGCCGCGAGTGATGATGCACATCAATGATGTTGCAAAAACTGAGCTAATTCAATTTGGTAGCCGTGTTAAGTATCAGCTAGTATTGGCCGGCAATAGCGAAAAACTTAAACAGTTTATTGCACAAAAAACCTCCAACTTACAACGTGGCGAGCGCATTGAAGACGTAAAAACTGCGCGACCCGAGATACGTAGTGCATTAGATAAAGCAGAAGTGTTTTTGGGGTTGAGCGCCATGGTGAGTGTAGTGTTGGCGATTGTGGCAATGTTGTTAGCCAGTGCACCGTTTGTCGCGCGTAGCCAAGAAACCGCAGCGCTATTGCGTTGTTTTGGTGCCAGCAAAGCCAGTATGGAAAATATTATACTGATTCAAACTGCGCTACTGGCAGCGTTTGGTGGCGTTGTGGGCTGTGCTTTAGGTTATGCAGTACAGTTTATATTGGCGCATTTCGCGGGGCGATTATTTTTAGAAAACTTACCGCAACCAAGCCTAACACCAATATTGACAGGTCTTGGATTAAGTTTTGCTATTTTGTTTGCCATTATGCTGCCGCATATTCGCAGCTTAAAAAATATACCAACAATCAATATCTTGCGCAAAAATTTCGTTTTAGCACCCAGTAAAGTTTGGCTAAATTATTTGCCTGTCATGTTTGTGGTGGTAGGGTTAATTTTTTGGATAGCAAAAACGCCTAAATTAGCGCTAGCTTTTTTGGCAGGTATTGCTGGCATTTGTGTGGTGGCGGGTTTGCTGGCATATGGCTTAGCGTTATTGCTGCATCGCGCAAGCCAAGGCAAAAATATCAGTAACACGGTAGGTTTAGGCATGGCCAATTTAAAGCGCAGGCTTGGTTTGTCTATAGCACAAATTGTTGGCTTTAGCTTGGGTGCAATGGTATTAATGTTATTGGTGATGATTAAAACTGATTTGATGCAGTCTTGGCAAAAATCATTACCACTAGATGCGCCAAATCGTTTTATTATTAATATTCAACAGAATCAAGTTGAGCCAGTTAAAACATTTATTCAGCAGGTAAATGCAAATAGTCGCCCGCAAGTATTTGCCATGATTCGTGGCAGGTTAGTTGAAAAAAATGGTCAGCCTATCACCGCAGAAATGTTTGTAGAAGAGCGCGCAAAAAGGCTCGTTTCGCGTGAGTTTAATTTGTCATCAGCCGCTGTGATGCAAACTGATAATAAGCTGTTGCAAGGTCGTTGGTGGCGCTCTGATGAAGTGGCTGCGCCACTGCTGTCATTGGAGCAAGACATTGCACAAGCGTTGAACATTAAGCTGGGTG
>JANNWI010000283.1:0-1670 GCA_031414715.1 Methylophilaceae bacterium
CGTTTTTCTGGATGAGTAGAAAGCTTCACTAAAACGTCTTTGAAGCCAAAATCGCCATAGGCTTTATAGAGCATTTTGATGAAGTCAGCGACTTCAGCTTCCACTTGCTCTTCAGTACAGAAAATATGCGCATCATCCTGCGTAAAGCCACGCACACGCATCAAGCCATGCAGCGCGCCAGACGGCTCATTGCGATGACAAGAGCCAAACTCAGCTAAGCGCAAAGGTAAATCACGGTAGCTATGCAACGTGCTGTTGTAAATTTGCACATGGCCTGGGCAATTCATCGGCTTCACCGCATAATCGCGATTTTCTGATTTGGTCGTGAACATATTGTCACGATAATTTTGCCAATGACCCGATTTTTCCCACAGACTTCTATCCAAAATGGTGGGCGTGCGTACTTCTTGATAGTTATATTCAACAAACATTTGGCGCATATATTGCTCAATCTCTTGCCAAATGCTCCAGCCGCGAGGGTGCCAAAACACCATGCCTGGTGCGTCATCTTGCATGTGATACAAATCGAGCTGCTTGCCAAGCTTGCGGTGGTCGCGCTTTTCCGCTTCTTCTAATTGGAACAAATAGGCGTCAAGCTCTTCTTTATTGCGCCATGCCGTGCCATACACGCGTTGCAACATCTCGTTATTGCTGTCGCCGCGCCAATACGCCCCTGCTAGCTTCATGAGTTTGAATGCTTTTAATTTGCCAGTATTCGGCACGTGCGGGCCGCGGCACAGGTCGGTAAATGCACCTTCGGAATACAGCGAAACATCTTCATTAGCAGGAATCGACGCAATAATCTCGGCTTTGTAATGCTCGTTGATTGATTTGAAATAAGCCACCGCTTCATCGCGCGGCAATACTTGTCGCGTCACTGGCTCATCTTTTTTGGCCAATTCAACCATTTTCTTTTCAATGGCGCTTAAATCTTCGGGCGTAAATGCTCTTTTATATGAGAAGTCATAATAAAAGCCATTATCAATGACGGGGCCAATGGTGACTTGGCAATCAGGAAATAGCTCTTTTACCGCGTAAGCCAATAAATGCGCAGTGGAGTGGCGAATAATGTCTAAACCTTCGTGAGATTTATCCGTAATAATTGCCAAATCACTATCATTTTTAATCACATAACTTGTATCAACGATTTGATTGTTGACTTTGCCAGCAAGCGCCGCTTTTGCAAGCCCAGCGCCAATGTTCATGGCCACATCGGCCACGCTAACAGGCGCATCAAAGCTACGTTGTGAGCCATCTGGCAAGCGAATTACAGGCATACGTTCTCAATCTTTTTAAATAATAAAAGCCGCGAACGGCTTAAAATTGAATTATCGCACAAGGGTAAGTCTGGTTGCAATTTTAAGGATTATTTAATTGCGAGTAATCTATATAACCGGCTATTGAGTCGCTCTAAACATCATGCCGTGGTAATCGTTGTATTGCCTAAACCTATTCAAATACTCGCTGTATTCCTGTCCGCTTACTAACTTACCATTAAGCTCGTCTGGATCAACACGCAAATCAAATTGAGTGATTTTACCTTCACCGCTATGCAATATAGTTTTTATTTCATCATGCACGATAGCTTGTGACAAGCCTGAAAAGAACGTAGAAATAAAAACTGGCTCATCATCTACGCCAGCGCGTTTAATTAAACTTAAACCTTGTAA
>JANNWI010000284.1:0-9988 GCA_031414715.1 Methylophilaceae bacterium
CTATCCATACGCCTGGCCATATGCCCTGCGAACCACTTGTATTTAAATTATTGGCCATGCGGCTTGCAAGCACATCTTTTTTAGCAATAAAAACACTTAAAGGTATAATATTTTTGCCAGTAGCAGGAATTTCTGTGCCAGCAATTTGCTCGGGCGTTACCGTTTGCTCGCCAGTGAGTTTAAACAAAACCACTTTGCCTGCTTGCTTGCGCTCTTCGGCTAGGCTGGCAGGCAGTTGTACAATCGTCCAATCATCATTTACAACGCTCGCAACACCATCTTGTAGTTTGATTAAGTTGCTCATGCAGTCGCCTCAACTTTTACGCTGTTTTTATCAGCATAAACATGCGCTTTAAACGGTGCTATGCCAAGGCGGCGAACCGTATCAATAAAACGTTCTTCGTCAGTACGCTCTTTAATATAGACATCTATTAATTTTTGAATGACGTCAGGCATTTCATCTGCCGCGAACGATGGGCCAATCACCGAGCCAATGCTAGCATCATTGCCTTGCTTTCCACCAATTGATACTTGATAAAACTCAGCAGTATCTTTATCTACACCTAAAATACCAATGTGGCCAACGTGATGGTGGCCGCAAGCGTTCATGCAACCAGAAATATTAAGCTCAATATCGCCAATATCGTGCAAGTAGTCGAGATTGTCGAATTGCATTTGAATGGCTTTGGCAATCGGAATACTTTTTGCGTTGGCCAAGCTACAGAAATCGCCACCAGGGCAACAAATAATATCAGTGAGCAGGCCGATATTTGGCGTAGCTAAACCATTTGTACGTGCAATTTCCCATACAGCGAACAAATCACTTAGCTTGACATCGGCCAAAATTAAATTTTGCTCGTGTGACACGCGTAACTCGCCAAAACTATACTTTTCAGCTAAATCTGCGACCACATGCATTTGCGCGGATGTCGCATCGCCCGGCGCTTTGCCGTGTGGCTTTAGCGATAAAGTGACTGCGCGATAACCTGCTTTTTTGTGCGCGTGTAAACTACGTTTTGCCCAAGCGGCAAAAGCAGGGTTGCTGGCAACAGCGGCATCAAAGCTGGCGTCGTGCGCAGGTAGTTGTTCATAATTAAATTCACCAAAATGCTTATCGACGCGCGCTAATTCGGCTTCGGTAATGGTATTTGGTGCATCTTTTAAGTGCACCCATTCGGCCTCGACTTGTTTTTTGAATTCTTCAATGCCGAGCGCTTTTACCAAAATTTTAATGCGCGCTTTGTAAATATTATCGCGGCGGCCGTGCAAGTTATAGACGCGAATAATCGCTTCGCAATAGGTTAGGGCGTGTTGCCATTCTAAATGCTCGCGAATCACAGAGCCCAATATCGGGGTACGTCCTAGTCCACCGCCAACCCATACTTTAATCGCCAGCTTACCAGCAGTATCCGTATAAAATTCCATGCCAATATCGTGTGCTTGCACTACGGCACGGTCTTGTTCTGTGCCAGAAACAGCAATTTTAAATTTGCGCGGTAACAAGGCGAACTCTGGATGAAAAGTACTCCATTGGCGCATAATTTCGGCCATGGCGCGTGGATCAATCACTTCATCAGGTGCGATACCTGCAAATTGGTCGGTAGTAATATTGCGAATACAATTGCCAGACGTTTGAATGGCGTGCATTTCTACCGTAGCCAATTCAGCCAAAATATCTGGTACATCTTCTACTTTTGGCCAATTGAGTTGCAGGTTTTGGCGCGTTGAAAAATGACCATAATCTTTGTCGTATTTTTTTGTAATATCGGCCAGTTTGTGCAATTGACGGCTTGATAACATGCCATATGGCACGGCGATTCGTAACATAGGCGCATAGCGCTGAATGTAAAGACCGTTTTGCAGACGCAGCGGACGGAACTCGTCCTCGCTTAACTCGCCAGCCAAATAACGGCGAGTTTGGTCACGATATTGCGCAACGCGCTCGTCAACAATTTGTTGATCTAATTTGTCGTATCTGTACATAATTTTGCTTGTATAAAATCTAACCTGATATTTTAACCGAAAACACTTATTTTGGTTGCGCTTTTGTTTTGGAATTTTTAAAACCAAGCTGTTTAAACGCAATAATAAACAACAAAACAACGATACCAAGTAATTGATTGAATTGAGGGAAAGCCAGTTTTTGCCCAACATAAACCAATATTAGCGCTAATACCACGCGTACCCAATGCTCGGCCACTTTGCTGCTTAAATGACTGCCTATCCAAATGCCGGGAATGGAGCCGATGAGCAGTGTGCCCAATAACTGGTAATCCACTGTGCCAAGGCTGGCGTGGCCTAAACCAGCCACTAATGTTAATGGTACGGCGTGAGCGACATCGGTGCCCACAATGCGTGTAATGGGTACTTTTGGGTAAAGTATTAGCAATGCAGTAACGCCTAGTGCGCCGGCGCCAACTGAAGTAAGCGTTACTAAAAATCCTAACACTAAACCCAAAATAACCGTAATTGTTGGTGTGTAAGCTGGGTTAATCCAATGCCCAGTTTTTGAGAGTTTTGCCAGCTGGTTACGAAATAACACGGATAACGAAGTGAGTAGCAATGCGATACCTAGCCAAAACTTAATACTGTTGACCAATGCGTCAGACGCAATGTTTAAGTCTTTTAGGTAAAGCAGCGTTACGATAGAAGCAGGAATGCTGCCCCATGCTAAAAGTTTAACAATATTCCAATCGATATTACCCAATTTGCCATGCGCAAAAATGCCCGCAGTTTTAGTAATTGATGCGTAAAGCAAATCTGTGCCAACAGCAACAGCGGCTTTTACGTTAAAAAATAACATTAAAATAGGTGTCATCAGCGAGCCTCCACCTACGCCTGTCAGGCCAACCAGCAAGCCAACGGCAAAGCCTGCAATAATGTAATAAGCAAAATCCACGTTTTATGTTACCCAAATAATATTCAAAGAGTGTTAAAGACGCGTAATATAACAGTAGTTGATATAATTATTTAATACCTTTTTGTTATTTTGGTATATTATTTACTTATAAAGAATCATCATATTGATGTGTAAGGTTTAAATGAAACTTCACCAATTGAAATACATACATGAAGTCGCACGTCAGGGCTTAAGTATTTCTGCCGCAGCTGAGGCGCTGCATACTTCACAGCCTGGTGTCAGCAAACAAATTCAAATGCTGGAAGACGAGCTTAAACTACAAATTTTTCAGCGCAATGGTAAAAGATTAACAGGCATTACAGAGCCTGGTCGCCACATTGTAAAGCTGGCTGCCACCGTGATGCTGGAAATGCAAAATATTAAACGCGTTGGTGATGAATTTGCCAAAGTAGAGACTGGCACGCTAACCATTGCCACCACCCACACCCAAGCGCGCTATAAATTGCCTGCGGCTGTAAAGCAATTTATAGAAAACTATCCACATGTAAAGCTTAATATTCACCAAGGCAACCCTAGCCAAGTGACGGCACAAGTAGCCAATGGCGAGGCAGATATTGGCATTGCCACAGAGGCGATTAGTTCAGATGATCGGCTATTATGTTTGCCGTGCTACGAATGGAACCGTTGTGTGGTCGTACCAAAAGGTCATCGCTTGATAGACGCCATACCAATTACGCTGGCTAAAATTGCCAGCTTTCCACTGATTACTTACGATTTTGCCTTTACTGGCAGCACCATTGTTTCAAAAGTGTTTCACGATGCGGGCGTTATGCCAAACGTGGTGCTTAGCGCCATTGATGCCGATGTGATTAAAACTTACGTTAGCTTAGGGTTAGGCGTGGGCTTAATCGCCAATATGGCTTATGACGAAGAGCGCGATAAAGACTTGGTGCGTATAGATTGTAGCCATTTGTTCCCAGCCAGCACCACTTATTTGGGCGTGCGTAAAGATGCGTTTTTACGTGGTTATTTGTATGGATTTATCGAATTGCTGGCGCCAAAATTTGGCCGTAGAGAAGTGGACGAAGCGCTTAAGGCACATCGCAATAGTTAAAATAAACTATCATGCAAAAGCTTCTTATATCTGCTTTATTATTTTTACTTATTGGATGCACTAGCCTGCAAGCCAATACCCATGAGGCCTCTGGCGATGCCGCTAAAGCCTCGGAAAAAATTAAAGCTACTGGCATTGATATAAATAGTGCGATTTACGAAGTGCAAGTGGCAGATGGCGTCAGTTATCAAGATGTAGTTGATAGCCTAAAATCAGTTTCCGAAGGCATGAATTTTGTAAACCCTGCCAACTTTCCCATCGGCGATCACATCAAATTGCGCGGTATTGATCCGCAAGGCATTAAAGAAGTGCACAGCTTTTGCAACTTAAGCATGGGCACCGAAATTATCTTAGATCATCCTGAGTTTTTAGTATTTGCGCCGTGCAGAATCGCACTGTATGAAAAGCCAGATACCAATAAAAAACTCAAATTATTCATTGGCTTAGCGCGTCCAACTTTTGATTTAAAAAGCATTAAAAACCCTACGGTGCGCGCACAAAAATCGGCACAGCAGTTAGAAGATGCATTAATTCAATTGATGGATAAAGCGCGAAAAGGTGACATATAAACACTGGGGTTATTAAGAGTTCGTGATTATAAAAGATTTGAGTTTGTAGTTAATCTTGTTAAAACTAAAAAAAAGGAGAAATCATGTTCCTAAACCGTCTGTTATTAGCTAGCTCTGTTGTATTATTTTCTGGAACAAGTTTTGCTGAAGAATGCCGCTACACTAATGTTAACAACGTGATTGAGCCTTCTGCTCATTATGATAAAAATTCAATTTGTAATAGTCGCGATGTGAAGAGTTACGAAAGCCTTTTTTATTACACAGGGCCAAAAGCCGCTTGTAATGACAATAAGGCGGCTTACTGCACTAAAGTTGAAAATCAAATACATTCCTACAGTTTAAACACCATCATTGGTGATGATGCTAGTCGCCTGTTGGAAGATCAATATTGGGTAAAAGCATCTAGTTATTGTGGTTTAGACTACAAAGCTAAAAATGATAAGCATTGCGAGGAAATGGCCGCTAGTAGCAGTCACCCCGACCGCCACGCTGAAAAAAATTGTAAGCCCGAGTATTTGACTAAGTTAGCAGAGCGCGTTTGCGGCGGCGGGCGGAGCTATTCTGCTGGCAGCTCATCCCTCAGTGCTTGGTGTGGTAGAAACTTTAAAGAAGCGGATGCAAGATCCAAGAAGTTGGCTAAAAAAGAATTTGTTAATAAGCTTTATGATAATAACTCTGCTTGTACGCCACGACAAATCAGCTATGCGAGTTCGTCTAGCTCTAGCAGCTCATCATCCTCAAGTGGCAACAGCGCACCAGCAAGCAATGACGCGCCATCTGCGCCAGCACCAAGCGGTGTGGATGATGCATTAAATAAAGCGAAAAAAATCAAAGATTTATTCAATTTTTAAATAATTTAAACTTTAATAATGGGAGAAAAGAAATGTTTAAAATTAATAAAGGTTTTTTAGTCGCAGTTTTCAGTGTTATGCCATTATTGGCCAATGCAGCAAATAATGATGAATGGTGGGAATACACCATGACAATGGATGGTATGGGTGACATGACTTTGCCCGCGCAAAAGGATTGCTATCGTAAAGATAATATTATTCCATCTAGCGGTGATGACTGTACCAACAGTAATACAAAGAATAAAGGCAATAAATTTTCTACTGATTTCTCTTGCAAAGATGGCAGCTCTGGCCATATAGATGGCATGCACTCAGGCAGTGAATCTAGCATGAAAATGACGATGAAATCGGCTAAAGGTGAAACGTCAACAATGACCAGCAAGGGTAAAAAGGTGGGTAGCTGCAATTGGGAGACCGATAGTAGCGAAGCCAAGGCTTGTGCACAATTGAATCAATCAGTTTCTTCTGCCAAAACAGATATTAAGAAAGACTGTGAAGCGGCGGTGCAAGATGACAAGTTTGACTACTTTCTTGCGGGCGCAACATCAGAAAATGCCAGTGCCAATTTGGCGGGTAAAAAATGCGGTGGAACTGTGAATAGTGGTTGCGTTGAGCAACGCCCAAAAATGTGCGCAAAAATACAAAACACCTATCTAAAGGATGTTACTGGTGAAGCCAGTGGCTTTAAACGAGTGATGGGAAGCAAAGCTGGGTTTGATCTTGCCAAAGTATGCAAGGCTGATACTGCATCGGCCAGCAAACAATTTTGTGCCAACAGAGTGAAAGATGTAAAAGGCAACCCAGGCAATCAAGATGATATTGTTAAGTATTGCGAATCTGACGCCAAAGCTTTATTCGCCAAGCACTGCGCTGGGCGAGACTATACCGCTCAAAATCATGGAGGTTATAGTAGTATTTGCAACCCGGCTCGTAAAGATGGCGAGCAAGTTGAAGGCGGTGCAGCTTCGCAACCTAGCGCTACTGGTAGTGGTGACTCAAACAAAGGTAGTGTCAGCCCTGTTGAAGGTGCGGTAAAAGGGGCTAAAAAACTGAAAGATCTGTTTGGATTTTAAGACCATTTTTTTAAGTGTACTTATTTAGATTATGCCCATACTTTTTGCTGGCAGGCTTATGTCTTAGCCTGCCACTTAAAGCCGAGCTTGCTTGGCAACCACCAGCCGATATTGCATCGGCTTTTTTATTGGCTGTTAATGGCAAAACAGTGTGGCAAAGCAACGCCGAAAAACGCTTGCCACCTGCCAGTTTAACTAAGCTAGTGGCGGCTTTGGTGCTTGTAGAAAACCCAAAACTCGCCGATTGGGTGACCATTAGTAACAAAGCTGCTAATCAAACTGGTACACAATTGCACCTTAAAAAAAATGAGCAATTTAGAGCGGCACACTTGCTTGGCGCTATGCTAATACGCTCCGCCAACGACGCTTGTATGGCCATGGCAGAGTGGGATGCAGGCAGTGAAGCGGCATTTGTAAAAAAAATGAATGCCAAAGTAGCACAATTACAGCTAAAAAATACACATTTTGACAACGCTTGTGGTTTTGACGGTAAACATCATTTCAGCACGGCAAATGACTTAATCGCCATTGCTCGCGCGGCTAATAATCAGCCAAAAATTATGGTGTGGACTGATATGCAAAACTTCAGCATACAATCCAAAGCAGAAAAATCATACAGTGTTGTCACCAGTAATTTGTTGCTAGGTCGTGTAGAAGGCGTTGATGGTTTAAAAACAGGCTTTACGCAAAAAGCGGGTAAATGCTTGATTGCCCACGGAAATCGTAACAAAAAAGAAGTGTATTTGGTGATGCTAAATGCGCCAGATCGCTGGTGGAAAGCCGATGAACTACTGAATCACGCTTTTGATGAAGATTTCAAGTAATTATTGCTTCGTTAGCTTAATCGCTTTATTGCTGTTGTTAGCTTATGCGCATACCTTTAACTTTCCGTTTCAGTTTGATGATTACAACGTGATTGTAGATGAACCTAAGGTGCACAGCCTAAGCGCTTGGTGGCAATCGATGCCAGGTATGCGCCCATTATTAAAGTTCAGCTACGCGCTAAACTGGCAATTTGACAATAGTGCGAGATACTTTCGCGCATTTAATCTGTTTTGCCATTTTGTCACCAGCATTTTAGTGTGGAAATTGTGCGTTAAATTACTACCAATATTACGAAAAGATAACCTGCACACCAATAGAATAGCGCTTCTTGCGGCATGTTTATTTGCACTACATCCAGCCCATACCGAAGTTGTCAGTTATATTTCTAGCCGCTCAACAGGTTTAATGACTTTGCTGTGCATGGTCTCGCTATTGTTTTTTTTAGCCTATATTCAGCCAATCAAAAATCATAAAATAGCCTATTTAGTCGCCAGCATTTTATGTTGGCTGTTGGCAATTTTGGTGAAAGAACCAGCAATCGCATTACCTTTGTTAGCGTGGTTATTGTTTAAGCTAACGCATCCTTCAGCAAGTATTTATGCGGGTTTTAAGCAATTGACAAGCTGCAAAAAATTATTACTGATACTGCTGTTTAGCGTGCCGATTGTGTATGTGTGGTTTGTGCCGCAATACGCAAACTTAGTGAGCCAAGTTTTTTCGCCAGCCAGCCTTTACAGCCAATTGCTAAGCCAGCCAAGCGCGCACCTGCATTATTTAACGCAAACGTTGCTTGGGCTAAACTTAAATGTCGATTATCAACTCGATTTACCCAAAATATTAGATTTACAAGCAAGCCTGCAGGCCGCTTGGATATTGGCTACTGGCGGCATGGCTTTATTCTACTTTATGCGCTTTCCGCTTATTTGTTTTTGTGTTTTGTGGTGGTTTATTTGTTTAATTCCCAGCAACTCTTTTGTGCCAAGGCTAGATATTGTGAATGATAGGCAAATATATATGGCAAGCATTGCGCCAATCTTATTCGTCTCAGTGCATGTGATTTATTTATCCGATAAGCTAAAAAAACTTAAATTAGTGCCGCCAGCAGCCTTGATTCTATTGGCGCTTGGCGCAGCATGGATGAGGAATTGGGATTATGAGAGTGAAGTGACTTTATGGCAATCGAGCTTAAGGCAGCAGGCGAATAATGCACGCGCTTGGAATAATTTGGGTTATGCTTATTTGCAGGCCAATAAAAAGCAAGAAGCAAAAAACGCGTTTGAGTACGCTTTAAAACTGGATGATACTAATTACAAAGCTTACTATAACTTAGAAGAGCTTAAAAAAAAGTAAGCCAGCTTTAAAGCATAAAGTTTTATTGCTTAAACAGGGATGAACAAAGCGTGCAAAGGCGATATTTAGTCGTGAAGATATTAAATAAATGTGTTGTCCTAATATTATTCATCATTTCGGGCAATTCTTATTCATGCCCAAGCTCACCAGCCATTGAAGCAAGCGAGTGCCTACGTGGCGAAATTAGCAAATCGGAACTATCATTAGCTAGCGCTTATAAAAAACTGATGTCATTAGTTGGCACTTTCAATGATCCAGGTAAAGCGGGTGAAGCCAAGGCTAGAACACTGCTAACTAAAGCGCATAAATCATGGCTAGATCACCGAGACAAGCAGTGTGCTTTTGAAGGTTACCAAGACGGCGGTGTGGCTAGTTACAAGGCGGTTATTGGCTATCAATGTATTTTGCGCATGACGGAGCAGCGTACTCAAGTTTATCAACTGTATGCAAATAATTAATATATCAATTGCTGAAAGGTCGTAAGTTAAGCTATTTAAAGCCTTGGATTCTTTGCTGTGCTGACAATAGCCTCTAGAAATTGTGGCTGCTATCAGTCGGTTTTGTTAAATGATTTAAATAAAAAAACTCTCATTTGCGCCACATTTAATGTTTTTAACATGCCCTGTAAGCCAATAACTATAAGGTTCGCAGAGCATCTCATATAAAGTACTGCGTTAGCAAATAATGCTGCTGTAAAAAGTTCTGGCTTGGTTTATACTTTGCACAACCTATTACTCAAAATCATCAACTTATGACTAACCCAATTCGAATTGCAAAAGCAGACATTTTCCAATACATTTTACCTAAAATGGCCAATCGTCACGGCTTAATTGCTGGCGCAACTGGCACAGGTAAAACGGTCACATTGCAAAGCTTGGCAGAAGGTTTTTCGGCGCTGGGCGTGCCTGTATTTATGGCGGATGTAAAAGGTGATTTATCGGGCATGAGCCAAGCTGGTGGCGGTAACCCAAAAGTCGATGCGCGCTTGGCATTATTGGGAATCACCGATTACAAGCCGCAAGCTTCTCCGGTCACTTTGTGGGATGTGTTCGGCGTTAAAGGCCACCCTGTGCGCACCACCATAGCAGATATGGGTCCGTTGTTGTTGGCACGCATGCTGAACTTGAATGACGTACAAAGTGGCGTAATAAACAGTATTTTTAAAATTGCCGACGACAATGGTTGGTTGCTGCTCGATTTAAAAGATTTACGCGCCATGAGCCAGCACGCGGCAGAAAATTCAGCCAAATATCAAACAGAATACGGCAATATATCGGCAGCTAGTGTAGGCGCGCTGCAACGGGCATTGTTGCAGGTGGAAACCGAAGGCGGTGACATGTTGTTTG
>JANNWI010000285.1:0-13056 GCA_031414715.1 Methylophilaceae bacterium
GCTTATACGCCTCACCCAACGCGCTAATATAATCCGCTGGGTGATAGTAAGAAATATACTGCAAAGCATCTTGCACGCTTTGAATGAAGTCGGCTTGTTTAATGATAGTCATTTATCGTGAGCTTTTCGCAACCGCAATCATAGGACGAATATCTTTACGCAAAATTTTACCATTTTTGGTGCGTGGAAAGTCATGCGCCAAATAAACCGTTTTAGGCGCTTTGTAGGCGGCTAAATGTTGTTTGCCAAAAGCCGCCAAATCATCTGCTGTGGCTTTCGCTTCTGGTTTTAAAATCACATAAAGCGCGACCAACACTTTATCTTTTTCCAGCTCTTCGCCAATGGCGGCACAATCAGCGACATCTGGATGGCCTTTGTACACGCGCTCGATTTCATATGGCGATACGCGGTAGCCAAAACTTTTGATGATATCGTCTTTGCGGCCTAAAAACCAAATGTAACCATCCTCGTCATATCTGGCGTAATCTCCGGTGAAAAAGTAGCCATTGTGCTTGTATTTCTCGGTTTCATCGGGTAAGTTCCAGTAACGTAAAAATATGCCTGGGTCATCTAAGGGCACACTTATCATTCCCTCTTCGCCTGTTGCCACTTCATTAAGTGTTTCAGGATCGAGCAATTTGATGTTATGACCAGGTTGCGGAAATCCAGCCGACCCAGGGCGTATAGCACGGAATTTGCTTTGCGATAAGTAGTACGAAAACTCGCTCATGCCGACCGCTTCATAAATATCCAGCCCGAATCTTTCTTTCCATTGGCTTAACACTTCGTCCGACAAATGCTCGCCCGCGCTCATGTAATGGCGCAAGCTGGGGATTTCTTTTTGTGTGGTGCTAGTTTTTTGCAAAATTTGCCGATAAATGGTTGGCACGCCAATGAATATTGTTGCTTGGTGTTTTTTAATAAGGTCTAGCCAAACTTGCGCGTCATTTTTGCCTTCATGCACAATCACCGTTTTACCTAAATACAACGGATCCATCAGGCCAGAACCCAACACATAGGTCCAATTGAATTTTCCCGAGTGCATGATGCGGTCTTGCGTGTTGTCTGAGTAATTAAACCAATATTGCGCGGCAGGCTGGCGACCAAGTAGGGCGCGGTGTGCATGCAGTACACCTTTTGGGTAACCTGTTGTGCCTGATGTATAAACCAAATATGCAGGGTCGTCAGCTTTGGTTTTGTGTGCCTGATCAAACTTGTGCGTTACGCTAAGCGAATTTTCTAAACTAAGCAAATTCACCTGCGCATGCGGGGCAGTATCAATCGTTTGCGATAATAATACATGCTTTAAATTAGGCATACTTTTTAAATCTGCAAGCAATTGGGTTTCCATTGAAACCCAAGCTGGTGCATCTGTCACCAGCACCGTTGCGCCTGAGTCTTTGGCTAAGTAAGCCACTTCTTCAGCTGTTAATAATGTCGATGTTGGCACAGCAATTGCGCCCATTTTCATGGCCCCTAAAAATGCGATAGGATAATCCAAGCTATTTGGCAGACGAATCAATACGCGATCGCCGACCTTTACGTTTAAATTACGCAACAACTGTGCAAATTGATTAGTTTTGTGCGCCAGCTGTGCGAACGTGATTTGGCTAGTACCAAGCTTGTCATCTTCTACAATCATGGCGATATTTTCCGCCTGTGGCGTGCCTAAGTGCTTATCGCTGCAAGCAAAGCCAATATTGAACTGTGCGGGAATATTCCATTCCCATTTTGGAAAGTCAGTAAACATTAAAGTAATACTCCGTATGGCCAGTTTTGGCGTACTACTTGCTCTGGCAGCTGCTCTAGCACATGTTGTGCAAATTCCATATCTGACGATTTAAGGGCGCGTAGCGCGTGCGCACGCAACAACGTTTGTAGCGCTTTACCAAACATAGGTGGGTCAAGCATCTCGCCTTCAAATTTAATTGCGCCACCCAATAAAGCGTCAGCATCAATAGCGGCTTTTAAAATTTTAACTTTTTGCGCCACATCAGTTGGCGAAGGCGTATAAGCGGTTTTGCACAAATGTATATGGCCGGGATGGATGACCTGCTTACCCGTAAGCCCTAGGGCGGCCTCTTGGCAAGCGTGTTTATAGACAATACGTGACTCGTCATCACCATGTAAATCTAACCAACGACGCACATCTTGTGGCTCTAAAAACTTTTCTGGCATAATATTCTGGCCAATCAGCGTTTCTACGCCGCCAATGACGCCCTTACCAGCAATGCGCGCCTCAAACATTAATGTATGCATGTAAAACTGTAGCTCTTCTATCCAGCCCTCGGGCGTAATGTGTATGCCCATTGCCTTAGAAAAGTCATGTATACCAAAAACCACATGTTTTACTGTGGAGTATTGCATCAGGTCTGGCGCGATTTTGAGCGATTTTGGATGCTCGATAATGGGCTGAATAGTCATTTTAGAATTGACACTCAGTAACAAACTAGAAAGGTCGCGCACCTCAGCCGCACCATACACCTCGCCTGCTTTGGCTAACATCACCACATCAATATATTCGCCCATGTCGCGTACCAGCTGCATGTCTAGCTCGTATTCATCGGTGCGGAAGGAATTACAGCGAATTGCAATGGTCACGCGCTCGTTCACTTTGCGCAAAGCTGGCAGCTCTTGCCGCAACAAATCGCGACTCATTTGTTTTTGGCGACAGCCATCTTCTAAATCGAAAATAAGCGTATGCGCAATGGTGTTATGCGCATGCTTTGCCATACGCGCTGCCGCTTGTGCCATGTCTTCGTAAATGCCCAAGCTAGGCGCATATTTTACCGGTGGATAATACAATTGTATGCCAGGCCAATAATCACCTAAACTGGCTTTATTTAATGTGGCTTGCTCATTCATTTTTGACCCCTCACACCGTGCTTCACAAAGTGTATATCTACAACCCTTTCAGGCCATTGATTTTATCAATAATCGACTGTTGTTCCTTACTTTTCAGTTGCTGACATGTTAACTGCAGCATATCCCAAAAGTCGTTATCGGGTAGTTCTAACATCACATCAAACGCACTCAATTCATCTAATGATAAATTGTTAAAGTGCTGCGCCATAAACCGTTGTAACACAATATCAAGCTCTAGCATGCCACGCCTGCAGCGCCATGTTAGTCGCCGCTGTTCTGCTTCTCTTAAATTGTCTACATTAAGCATTTACTGATATGGGCTTATATGGCTTTAATTGGAATTTCTTTTTTAATACTTTTTGTTTCTCGCGCGCGCTCAATTTTGACATCTTTAATGTTGGCTATCGCTGCATTGGGATTTAATTTTTTAGGACACACTTCTACACAATTCATAATATTGTGGCAACGATACAAGCGATAGGGATCTTCTAGATTATCTAATCGCTCCTCGGTCGCTTGATCGCGGCTATCCATGATAAATCGGTTGGCTTGCAGCAGACCTGCCGGCCCAACAAACTTGTCTGGGTTCCACCAAAAACTGGGGCAAGACGTGGTGCAAGCACCGCATAATATGCACTCGTATAAACCATCTAGCTTCGCGCGGTCTTCTGGACTTTGCAGGCGCTCTGTCTCTGGCAATGGGTCGTCATTAATTAAGTAAGGTTTTACAGAATTATAGTTTTCAAAAAACTGCGTCATATCAACCACTAAGTCGCGTATGACTGGCAAGCCTGGCATGGGTCGCAATACTATGGGTTGCTCTAAATCGGCAATTTTGGTAATGCAGGCTAAGCCATTTTTACCATTAATATTCATGCTATCGCTTCCGCAAACACCCTCGCGGCATGATTTGCGCATAGTCAGCGTATCATCCTGCTCTTTTAATCGCATAAGCCCATCTAGCAACATATTGTCTTCGTCTTGCAACGCTATGCTGTAATCTTGCATATAGGGCTTTTTATCGACATCGGGGTTATAGCGATAAATTTGAAATTTGACGACATTGGTCATTATTAACGTTACCTTTTAATAAACGCGTACTTTAGTCATTAATATACCCGAGCCTTTGGCTCGAATGATTCTACCGTTTGTGGTTTTAAATTAACTGGCTTATAGCTTAAGCGATTGTTTTCTTTATAAAATAAAGAGTGGGTTAGCCAATCTTTATCGTTTCTATCTAAATAATCTTCACGCGCATGTGCGCCACGGCTTTCGGTACGTGCATTGGCAGAATGCATGGTTGCAACTGCCACTTCAATTAAATTGTCTAGTTCTAGCGCTTCTACTCTGGCAGTATTAAATACTTTGCTGTTATCTTTAATTGAAATGTGTTGCAAACGTTTGGCAACCGCGTCAATTTTTTGGACGCCCTGCGTCATTTCATCGGGAAACCTAAATACGCCACAATGGTTCTGCATGGTGTCGCGAATGGCATCGCCCACTTCACTCACACTTTCGCCAGCTGATTTTTCTAGCCTTGCAATGCGCGCTAATGTTGCATCTGCGGCATTTTGCGGCAGTATTTTATGCGTATTATTTTGTTTGATAGCAGCGGCCATATGCTCGCCCGCGGCTTTTCCAAATACCACTAAATCAAGCAACGAGTTTGAGCCTAACCGGTTTGCACCATGCACAGAAACACAAGCGCACTCGCCAACTGCATATAACCCATTCACAGGTTTATTGCCTTCAAGCACCACCTGTCCATCAATATTGGTTGGAATGCCGCCCATCATGTAGTGGCAAGTTGGCACAATAGGTATGGGATCTTTAATCGGGTCTACATTGGCAAAGGTTTTAGCAATTTCACGAATACCAGGTAAGCTTTTATTAATGCGATCTTCGCCCAAATGGTCTAGTTTTAAATAAATCGCATCTTTATTTTTACCAACGCCGCGGCCTTGTTTAATTTCGGTAGCACTGGCACGAGATATGACATCGCGGCTGGCTAAATCTTTAGCGTTTGGCGCATAGCGCTCCATAAAGCGTTCGCCTTCACTATTCACCAAATAACCACCCTCACCGCGCACGCCTTCGGTAATTAGCACCCCCACATGCTGAATACCAGTGGGGTGAAATTGCCAAAATTCCATGTCTTGCATTGGCAAACCTGCGCGCGCAGCCATGCCAAGACCGTCACCCGTATTAATAAAGGCGTTGGTGCTGGCTTTAAAAATGCGCCCTGCACCACCTGTGGCCAGCAAGGTTGTTTTAGCCTGAATAATATGAATCTCGCCAGTTTCTATTTCTAACGCAATTACACCCAAAACATCGCCATCAGTGTCGCGAATTAAATCAAGCGCGAACCATTCAATTAAAAACTGCGTATTGGCACGAATATTACGCTGGTACAGCGTATGCAACATGGCATGCCCAGTGCGGTCTGCCACTGCACAAGTACGAGAAATGGGTTTTTCACCAAAGTTTTGTGTCATGCCGCCAAATGGGCGTTGGTAAATTTTGCCAGAATCTAGCCTATCAAACGGCATGCCAAAATGCTCTAGCTCAATAATCGCTTTAGCAGCATTTTTACACATGTATTCAATGGCATCTTGGTCACCCAAATAGTCACTACCTTTAATAGTGTCATACATATGCCACAACCATTTATCTTCTGCCACATTACCTAACGCAGCCGCAATACCGCCTTGCGCGGCTACTGTGTGCGAGCGCGTGGGGAAAACTTTTGAAAGCACTGCGACTTTAACGCCTGACTCTGCCAGCTGCAAGGCGGCGCGCAAGCCTGCTCCGCCACCACCAACAATTACCGCATCATATTTGTGTTGTTGTAAACTCATCATTAAATATTCCAAAGAATCATTGCTGCCCAAACTAAATAAGTTAGCAACAAAATATCGACTAATATTTGCATATAGCCGCGCAAAGTTTTATTAAAAACATAATCTTTTAGCACATCTGCCACGCCTAACCATGCATGCATCAATAGGCACACAAAGAATATTAAAGTTGCGATACGAAACCAAATTGGCGCAAAGAATGCATGCCAGCCAACAAAGCCCGCTGGCTGAGTAATCAATATCATGATTAACAGTACAAGCATATAAAAAGCCATGACTAACGATGATAAGCGTTGCGAAAGCCATAAACGCATACCCGGGTATTGATTGGTCAATAATTGAATGAGCATTGTAAATTACCAAATAATAACAGCAAAAAATAGAGTCAAAAATAACACTGTCCATAGTAAAATACGGCTAGAAAGACGCGCCTTATCTAGTGATGTCATCCAATGTATATCTTGTAGTAAATGTCTAATGCCTGCCAAAAAATGGTGAAAAAATGCCCATGCTAAACCAATTAAAACTAATTTTACAAACCAAGTATCAAGCCAATTAGTTAAGTTTGCATAACTGGCCGGTGTTTGCACCAGCGCTTGTAAAGCCAATAGTAAAAGCGGTATAGACAAAAATAAACCTACCCCAGAAACCCGGTGCAAGATAGAAACAACCGCATTAATAGGTAGACGAATAGTGAATAAATTAAGGTTTTTAGGTCTTTTTTTTATATTTGTTTTTTGCATTTTTTAAACCCTCATTAATCCTTTGCCGCTTTGGCAACCGCACTTGAAATGCGTTCGAACAAGCGCGCATCAAATGGTTTGGGAATAATGTAATCTTTACCGAATGTTAATTCAGTTAAATTATAGGCCGCTAAAATTTCGGCAGGTACTGGCTCACGCGCCAATTCGCTTAAGGCATGTGCCGCTGCTATTTTCATTTTTTCGGTGATTTGTGTGGCTTTAGCATCTAACGCACCACGGAAAAGGTACGGGAAACACAGTGCATTATTGACTTGATTGGGAAAATCACTACGCCCAGTCGCCATTAAAATATCATCCCGCACGGCATGTGCTAGGCTTGGCAAAATTTCCGGGTCAGGGTTGGCTAATGCAAAAATGATAGGTTTTTTGGCCATAACCTTGATTAAAGCCGCATCCAGCGCATTCTTGGCAGACACGCCAATAAACACGTCCGCATTGGGCATTACATCTGCCAACGTTTTTGCATTGCTTGGCTGTACCGCCAGCTCGCGGTTGTTATCATGCAAATCGGTACGATTAGCATCTAAAACACCGCTTCTATCTACCATGGTGATATTGGTTGCGCCCATTAGCTTTAATAATTTTGCGCACGAACAACCTGCCGCACCAGCACCCAAAAACACGATTTTGGCAGTTGGTAAAGTTTTGCCTTGCAGCTCAAGCGCGTTTAAAAGCGCTGCAGCCACAATCACCGCTGTTCCATGTTGGTCATCATGGAACACAGGAATATCCAAACGACGTTTCAGCTCATTTTCGATATAAAAACAGTGGGGCGCCGCAATATCTTCTAAATTAATGCCGCCAAAAGTGGGTGCGATATTGACCACCGTTTGAATAAACTCATCTGGGGTAGCCGCATTGATTTCAATATCAAATACATCAATACCAGCAAACCGCTTAAATAAAACCGCTTTACCTTCCATCACTGGTTTACTGGCTAGCGCACCCATATTACCCAAGCCCAATACGGCTGTGCCATCGGTAATGACTGCAACTAAATTACCTTTGTTAGTATATTTGTAAGCATTGGCTGGGTCGGCATGAATCTCGCGCACGGGCTCTGCAACCCCTGGTGTGTAGGCTAAGCTCAAATCGTCTTGCGTGGCGCAAGGCTTGGATGAGTCGACGCTTAACTTTCCAGGTTTTGGAAACTGATGATAATCGAGTGCACGTTTTTTTAAATTGTCCATCTTAAACCCTAATCATTTTTGTATGTAATCTAACTATGCAACGCACATTGATAATCCAGATAAGTGCGTTTGTCATTTTTTATAAATTGTTGAACTAAATTATTGTTTTTAATAAGTATTTTTTATTCTAACTCAGACATGTAATGGTGATCATCGGTTAAGCATAAACCTAACCGCCATTCCATGGGCTTGTCACCGTAAGTGTATGACACACGATCGATACTTAACAAAGGCGCGCCTAAAGGCAAATTCAACGCTTCTGCCACTGCGCCATTTGCAGCCACCGCAGTTAACCGCTCTTCAGCGCGAATCATGCGTATTCCATATTCTTGCTCGTACATACTGTACAAAGAGCCTTGATTCTCTTCAATTCTATTGCTGTTTAGGCCTTTAAACGGTGTGGCAGGTACAATAATGTGATCGTAAATAAGTGGCCTGCCAGAGAAAGTCAGTAAACGCTTAACATCTATGATGGCTGCACCTGCTTTTATTTGCAGAATGGTGGCCATTTTGGCATCTGCTTTTGACTTAGTGCAGCTTATTAACTCGCTTAACAACACTTCTTTTTGACCACTCGCCGCCGTTAAGCGTAAAAAACGTAATTTAATACCCTCTTCTTTGTGCGTGGCTACAAATGTGCCCTTGCCTTGCCGACGAATTAAAATATTTTCACTTGCCAGGCTGTCGATGGCTTTGCGCACCGTGCCTTGCGATACCTTAAAACGACCAGCTAACTCAATTTCACTTGGTATCATTTCGCCTGGTCGCCACTCACCACCAATTAAGCTTTGCGTGAGCAATACTTTTATTTGGTCATATAGCGGCCTGTAATTAGGAGAATTAATGGTTTTTTCTGACATAGCTTTTAATCTTTTAAATATCTATCGACAGGTTTAATTAAATCATACCACAAAACATTAGTCTAGTAAAATACATCTTATATAAGACTTATCTTATATAAGACATAAGATACTTGTTGACAGATTACGAAATCAGTCTATATTATGACTTTAACTTATTATTTTTAAGATTAAAGTATGGAAAATTGTTTTCGCCCACGTCGTTCTGCCCTCTATGTGCCAGGATGCAATCTATATTATCTAGATCGCGCGCGCACTTTACCTGCAGATGCAGTAATACTTGACCTTGGTGATCCAATTTTAATTGATGCCAAAATAGAATCTCGAAACAACGTTGTTGCAGCGGTAAAACAAGGTGGTTATGGCGCGCGCGAGGTGATTGTGCGAGTCAATAACTTAAATTCGATTTGGGGGCATGACGACATTAAAGCGGTTGCCAATATTGGCGCTGATGCCATTTTGTTTCCCAATATTGAATCGGCCGCGCATGTGCATACCGCACTACAATTGCTGGATGATGCCGGTGGCAGCCATATGCCAATCATGCTGATGATAGAAAGCCCGATTGCGGTGCTTAATGCAAAAGAAATCGCTGCGGCTAGCGACCGTATTGTGTGCATGATGATGGCCACATCGGATCTCACCTCGCAATTGCACGCACGCGTCACCCATGAGCAAAGCGCAATTTTAACGGCGTTATCACTGGTTATATTAGCTGCACGCGCATATGGTCGTTGCGTTGTTGATGGCATTACTTCTGATTTTAAAAATATGCATTCGTTTGAATATGCATGCCGAATTGGTCGAGATTTGGGCTTTGATGGTAAAACATTGGTTTCGCCATCGCAAATTGCATACAGCAACGATGCTTATACGCCAAAACGCAATGAAGTAACCGATGCGCGTGAAATAATTGCTGCCCTGCAAGCAGCTAATCATGCGGGCCTTGGCACAGTAGTTGTGAAAGATAAACTAGTAGAACATCACCATATAAAAGCGGCAGAGCGCTTGCTTAAATTGCACGACATGATTGCAGAACTAGAGGAAGAGTACGTTTAAATGATTGTTTCAGACAAAACCATTTCACAAAAAGTGAGCGCTGGGCTCTATTTTGAAGACTTCACACTGAATGAAGTGATACAACACGCTACGCCACGCACCATAACCGCTGGCGATTGCTCACTTTATATTGCACTTTACGGTGGTCGTCAGCCTTTATTTTGCAGCGAGCCATTTGCACAAGATTTAGGTTATAAAACCACACCTGTAGATGATTTATTGGCGTTTCATATTGCCTTTGGCAAAACAGTGCCTGATATTTCGGTTAATGCAATTGCAAACTTAGGATATGCCGACGTACGCTTTTTACAGCCCGTTTTTATAGGCGACACATTAACCACAAGTAGTAAAGTGATTGGTTTAAGACAAAACTCGAATAACAAAAGTGGTGTTATCTATGTGCGTTCTACCGCAATCAATCAACATGGCGAGCCAGTAATAAGCTGGGTGCGCTGGGTGATGGTGCGCAAAAATGATTTAAAAAGAACTGCGCCCATGACAGTCGTACCCACATTGTCTAGCGCTGTTGCTTCAGAGCATTTAAGTATTCCAAGTTATTTTTCTGCCAAAAATTTTGATAGAAAAACCACTGGTGGGCAATATTATTTTGAGGATTATCAGATTGGTGAGCGTATTAATCATGCAGCGGGCATTACCATCAATCCAGCAGAGCATTCCATGGCAACACGGCTTTACCAAAACAATGCACGCTTACATTTCGATGATTATTTAATGCAAAGCTCAAGCTTTGGCCAACGCTTGGTTTATGGCGGCGTGATTATCAGCATATGCCGTGCGCTTAGCTATGAAGGCCTAGAAAATGCGCTTTCTATCTTGGCTATCAATGCTGGCACGCACGCTAACCCCAGTTTTGCTGGTGATACGATTTATACTGTAACTGAAGTCATCGAAAAATCAACACTTAATAATGAGATGGGTGCGCTACGTTTACGTATGTTAGGCATTAAAAACTTAAATCCTATTGAAGTGACCGAGTTTAAAACTGAAACAGGCTATCACCCAAATGTGGTGTTAGATCTTGATTACACCGTGGCCATGCCGCGCAGAGGAAATTGAAATGGTACATCCTAATGACGCTTTATTCGGTGGCGAAAAACCGTTTCCGCTAATTCCAGCTTGCGAACATTTTGCAGGTAGCGAAAAGTTAATATTAAAAGCACTTAGCCTGCAAGATAGCATTGGTGCGGTGTTTGACATTACTTGCGATTGCGAAGATGGTGCGGCCTCTGGTCAAGAACGTGAACACGCCGAGATGATTGTACGTGTGTTAAATTCTGACGCCAATGTGCATAAAATGGCCGGCGCACGCATACACGATTACACGCACCCCGCTTGGAAAATCGACATTGATATTTTAGTGGCTGGTGCAGGTAAGTTATTGAGTTATATCACTATCCCCAAATGCACAGATATAGCACAAGCCAAAGAAATGATTGCTTACATCCAGAAATCCGCTACATTTGCGGGTATTGAGCGGGTGATTCCAGTGCATATTTTAATTGAAACGCACGGTGCGTTGAACCAAGTGCATGACATCGCCAAATTGCCGTGGGTACAAGTGCTTGACTTTGGCTTAATGGATTTTGTCAGCGCCCATCATGGCGCTATTCCTGCCAGTGCCATGCGTAGCCCAGGCCAATTTGAACATAAATTATTAGCGCGCGCTAAAACAGAAGTGGTTGCCGCGGCGCTAGCAAACGGTGTGGTACCTGCACACAACGTGACGCTAGACCTTAAAAATGTAGAAACCACGAAAAGTGATGCCAGGCGTGCCCGCAATGAGTTTGGCTTTATGCGCATGTGGAGCATTTACCCCACGCAAATACAAGCCATTGTCGATGCCATGAAACCGAATTACGATGAGGTGTCTGATGCCGCTAATATTCTTGTTGCCGCACAGGATATGGCTTGGGGGCCGATTCAATATGAAGGCGAACTGCATGACAGAGCGACATATCGATATTTTTGGGAAGTACTGCAAAAAGCGAAACTGACAGGCGTCGCCATTTCTGACAAAGCACAAAAAAGGTTTTTCTCATGAGCAATTTAATGTCTGCTGGCGCACGCTTCCGTGCTGCTATCGCAGCGGAAAAACCGCTACAAATTATCGGCGCGATTAACGCTTATCACGCCATGCTGGCCACGCAAACTGGCTTTAAGGCCTTGTATTTATCTGGCGGCGGCGTGGCAGCTGGCTCGCTGGGCTTGCCAGACTTGGGCATTTCCACATTAGAGGACGTGTTAATTGACGTGCGGCGCATTACCGATGCGGTAGATACCCCATTGCTGGTAGATATTGATACTGGTTTTGGCGGAGCTTTTAACATTGCCCGCAGCGTGAAATCAGTGATTAAAGCAGGTGCAGCGGCCGTACATATTGAAGACCAAGTCTCGGCAAAACGCTGTGGCCATCGTCCAAACAAAGCGGTCGTTTCTCAAGCTGAAATGGTCGACCGGGTGAAAGCTGCGGTGGATGCAAAAACTGACAGCAACTTTGTCATCATGGCGCGTACCGATGCGCTAGCGGTTGAAGGCTTGCAATCGGCCATCGACCGTGCCTGTGCTTGCGTTGAAGCGGGTGCCGACATGATATTCCCCGAAGCGATGACTGAACTCAGCATGTACAAACAATTTGTTGATGCGGTCAAAGTTCCTGTTTTGGCTAACATTACCGAGTTTGGCAGCACCCCTTTATTTACTGTGGACGAGCTAGCAACGGCAGATGTGAGCATGGTGTTATACCCGCTTTCAGCATTCCGCGCCATGAACAAAGCCGCGCTAACCGTGTATGAAACCATGCGAAAAGAAGGCACGCAAGCAAATGTAGTCGATTTAATGCAAACGCGTATGGAGCTTTACGAGCATTTGGGTTATCACGCGTTTGAGCAGAAGCTAGACGCGCTATTTAATCAAGACAAACTTAGTCAAGACAAAAGTTAGGGAGATTAATATTGGAAACTACCACTCATACTAACCCAGCAACAGAACCAAAAAAGAAAAAAGGCGTAGCGCTAGCAGGCGTTAATGCTGGCTCTACAGGTGTTTGCACGGTAGGTCATACTGGTAATGACTTACATTATCGCGGTTACGATATTTTAGATTTAGCCAAGTACGCAACGTTTGAAGAGGTTGCCTATTTGCTCATTCATGGCGAATTACCAAATAATGTTACTTTAATCGCCTATAAAGCCAAGTTAAAAACATTACGCAGCTTGCCTGAAGCGCTTAAAAAAGTATTAAGAGAAATTCCTAAAAATGCGCATCCAATGGATGTCATGCGTACTGCCTGCGCCATGCTAGGCACGCTAGAGCCAGAAGCTGTAGACCGAAATATTGATGCAGCCAAAGATTTGGGTGATCGGCTAATTGCTTGTTTTGGTTCAATTTTGGTGTATTGGTATCAATTTAGCCATCATGATAGACGTATAGAAGTTGAAAC
>JANNWI010000286.1:0-2069 GCA_031414715.1 Methylophilaceae bacterium
GTCAAGTTTTCTGGCACAGATGGGTCGGGGTGATGGTTGGGAAAATTGCCATCCACCTCGCAAAATAGCTCATCTACGCGGCAGCCGATGGCGTTGTAAAGTTGCTTGGCAAACGCGCCCGCCACCCCATTGCCGCAATCTACCGCCACTTGCATGGGTCGTGCCAATTTAATATCCGCTTGAATGGCTGCAATATAGCTGGGTGCAATATCGTAACTACGCTCTAGGCCATCGCCATAGGTGAACATTTTGTATTCGATACGGTGGCGCAATCGTTGAATGCTTTGGTTGGATAATGTTTCACCTGCCAACACCATTTTTAAGCCGTTGTAATCGGGTGGGTTATGGCTACCTGTCACCATTACGCCACAATTGTTATTTAAGTGAAATGCTGCAAAATACACCATGGGTGTGGCCACCATACCTAAATTAACCACATTAATGCCCGCTTTGCGTATGCCTGTCGATAATGCATCTGCAAGCTCTGGGCCAGATAATCGACCATCATAACCGATGCAAATTTCAGTTTGGCCACGTTGTTTTGCTTCACTACCTAACGCATGGCCTATTGCCTCCACAATGGCAGGGGTTAATGTTTTACCCACAATGCCGCGAATATCATAGGCTTTAAAAATAGATCTAGGTGCTAGTGGAGATTGTATGGTGATAGGGTTTAAATCGTTGGCTGTCGGTTGCATGTTTTATAGTCAGTTTAAGTGAAAAGTATTCAAGTTAAAGGCAAAGTAAATAATGGCGAAATAAGTGATGTGGTGTAGTAGCTGGTCAAACCCTAGTAATATCCAAAAACGCTCGCTGTTAGTCGGTTGCAAATCATAGCGCCTGCTCACATTCATTTTGGCCCAATCAATGTGGTAGTGCACCAGCATATCAATCGCGGCATACATCATAGACAAGCTACCAATAAATGGCGCTAGCACCAAAAGTGTCCCCAGCCCATGAATGCCCGCATGCGTAATGCCGCCTAAATGCAGATAAGTGCCTTTGTTGCGGTAGAGCCATGGGTTTGCCTGCAGTGGAAAATCGCAGATAAAGTGCTTAATAAACAACAGAAATAGTGCTTCAAACATCGCTTTAGTTAGTTTTCAACTTGGCCAGTTTTCACTTATTCGGCTTCATCAATCCAAGCGAGTTGAATAGCCTCTAATATTTTTTCACCGCAGTGTTCAGGCGCGTCGTTAAATCCTTCTAGCGCCATTACCCAAGCCATTAAGTCAGTAAATCGAATTGTTTTTGGGTCAACTGTTGGGTATTGATCGAACAATTCTTCGGCGATTCTTTGGCTGTCAGTCCATTTCATTTGTTAGGCTACCCAATTAAATAATTTCAATTATAACCGCACTCAAGCACATTGGGCGTTGTCGTAATGGTTGCCATTTAAGATAAGCGTGCAACATGGTAAAATAAGTATATATTTAATCAATATTTTTTGGAAAAACCACTCACTATGTTTAGCAATGCCAATACACTCAGTAAAGCCGACCCCGTTTTAGATGCCATGATTAATGCAGAAGTGGTGCGTCAACATCAACATATCGAGCTAATTGCGTCAGAAAATTATACTAGCCCTGCAGTAATGGAAGCGCAAGGCTCGCAGCTGACCAATAAATATGCTGAAGGCTATCCAGGTAAACGTTTTTATGGCGGTTGTGAGTATGTCGATCAAGTGGAACAGTTAGCCATCGACCGCCTGAAAGCTTTATACGGCGCGGAGTACGCTAACGTACAGCCACATTCTGGTAGCCAAGCCAACCAAGCGGTTTACTTTAGTATTTTAAAACCAGGCGATACGGTAATGGGCATGAACTTAGGTCACGGCGGTCATTTAACGCATGGCTCACCCGCTAATTTATCGGGCAAATTATTTAATATCGTCGCTTATGGCTTAAACGAAAAAGAAGAAATTGATTACGATGAAATGGAACGTATTGCGGTTGAAGCGAAACCAAAACTATTAATCGGCGGGGCTTCTGCTTATGCCTTACGTTTTGATTGGGCGCGCATGGCAGAGATTGCCAAAAAAGTCGGGGCGTATTTTATGGTGGATATGG
>JANNWI010000287.1:0-3126 GCA_031414715.1 Methylophilaceae bacterium
CTTTTTATCAGAGCCATCGCCAACAGTCACATGTATGTGGCAGGTTGGTTTAATAATTTTACCAGCGCGACCTTTTGCACGTGGACGAATACGTTTAAGCACTATACCTTTATCCACATATATTGAAGTAACCTTCAATTCATCGATATCAGCACCATTATTGTGTTCAGCATTGGCAATCGCAGATTCCACAACTTTTTTAATCACTTCAGCACCTTTTTTAGGTGTGAAATTTAAAATATCTAAAGCATGGTCTACTTTTTTGCCACGAACTAGGTCAGCCACCAAACGCGCTTTTTGCGGTGATAAGTGAACGCCTTTTAATATTGCGGTTACTTGCATATTGAGCTCCTTATTTTCCCGCTTTTCTATCAGCCGCATGGCCTTTGAAAGTGCGTGTTAGTGCAAATTCTCCGAGCTTGTGGCCAACCATGTTTTCAGAAATCAACACTGGAATGTGTTGCTTACCATTATGAATTGCAATAGTAAGACCAATAAAATCTGGCAAAATAGTAGAGCGGCGTGACCAAGTTTTAATTGGTTTACGATCGCGTGTAGCAGCGGCAGCTTCTACTTTTTTTGCCAAATGACCATCAATAAATGGGCCTTTTTTAATTGAACGTGCCATAAATTACCTTACGCCTCTTGGACGACGAGTGATACGCATGTTATCAGTACGCTTATTACTACGTGTACGATAACCCTTAGTTTTAACACCCCATGGGCTGACCGGATTCATACCAGCTGCAGTACGACCTTCACCACCGCCGTGTGGGTGATCTACTGGGTTCATTACCACACCGCGAACGGTTGGGCGAACACCACGCCAGCGCATTGCACCAGCTTTACCAATAGAACGTAATGAATGCTCTTCGTTGCCCACTTCGCCTAGCGTCGCTTTGCAATCGACATGTACGCGGCGAACCTCGCCAGAACGTAAACGTAACTGTGCGTAAGCACCTTCACGCGCCAGCAATTGAACTGAAGTACCTGCTGAACGTGCAATTTGCGCGCCTTTACCAGGCTGCAACTCGATACAGTGTATCGTGCTGCCGACTGGAATATTACGTAATGGCAATGCGTTACCCACTTTAATTGGCGCTTCTGCACCACTGATTAATTGCGCACCTGCAGCAATGCCGCGTGGCGCAATAATGTAGCGACGCTCACCATCTGCATAGCACAACAAAGCAATGTGTGCTGTACGATTTGGATCATATTCAATATGCTCTACTTTTGCAGGAATGCCGTCTTTGTTACGACGGAAATCAATCATACGATAGTGCTGTTTATGACCACCACCTTGATGACGAACGGTAATACGACCGTTGTTATTACGGCCCGCGTTTCTACTTTGACTTTCCAACAGCGGCGCGTGTGGTTTGCCTTTATACAAATCTGGCGTAACTACTTTAACCACACCACGACGGCCGGGGGAAGTTGGCTTGACTTTTACTAATGCCATCTCATCTCTCCTTATTCGGCTGCTGCAAAGTTAATTTCTTGGCCTGGTTTTAAGCTCACATAAGCTTTTTTCCAGTCGTTACGTTGACCAACGCGCTTACCTGCACGTTTTGTTTTACCGCCAACGTTAATCACAGCAACTTTTTCAACTTCAACCTTGAATACAAGCTCAACTGCAGCTTTGATTTCTGGTTTAGTTGCATCTGTGCGTACTTTAAATGTAATTTGCTGATGTTTATCGGCAATATAAGTCGCTTTTTCAGTAATTTGAGGCGCTAAAATAACTTGCAACAAACGGTCTTGAGTTTTAGTAATAGCGTTCATCATGCTAGCATCTCCTCAAGTTTCTTCACTGCACCAGCGGTTGCCAATACTTTAGGGAAACGCACCAAGCTGACAGGGTCGGCATATTGCGCTTCAACCACCATCACATTGATTAAATTACGTGATGACAAATATAAGTTCTCGTCAAAACCATCGGTTAAAATTAATACGCCGTCGGCATAGCCTAGACCTTTAATTTTCTCTACGAATTGTTTTGTTTTTGGTGTGTCAATTTTAAAATCTTCCACCACCGCGATACGTTCTTGACGCACTAGTTCAGACAAGATTGTTTGCATGCCAGCACGGTATGCCTTACGGTTAATTTTGTGACTGAAATTTTCGTTAGGTGAATTAGGGAATGCACGACCACCTCCACGCCAGATAGGGCTTGAGCTCATACCTGCACGTGCGTTACCAGTGCCTTTTTGTGCGTACGGCTTGTGTGTTGTATGGGCTACTGTGTCACGGCCTTTTTGCGCACGCGTTGCTGTACGGGCATTTGCCATGTAAGCAACCACTACTTGATGCACTAAAGCTTCGTTAAACTCGCGGCCAAAAGTCACGTCTGAGACTGCAACGCCTTTTTTAGCAGCTTTACCGTTGTTATCGATTAATTTGAGTTCCATTATTTAGCTCCCTTATGCTTCTGGAGCTTGGCTTTAATTGCTGGGCGAACCATTACGTTGCCACCTTTAGAGCCAGGAATCGCACCTTTAATCAACAAAAGATTACGCTCAGCGTCTACGCGAACGATTTCTAAATTTTGTGTAGTCACTTTTATATCACCTAAATGGCCAGGCATGCGTTTACCAGGGAAGACTCGACCCGGATCTTGTGCCATACCGATAGAACCAGGCACGTTGTGTGATTTAGAGTTACCATGCGATGCGCGGTTAGACTTAAAGTGATGGCGCTTAATGGCGCCAGCAAAGCCTTTACCAATCGAAGTTCCCGTCACGTCAACCAACTGACCAACGGTGAAAATTTCTACAGTCACATTGCCGCCAACTTGATAGCTAGCCAACACATCTGCAGTAATATTGAATTCTTTGATGCCAGCACCTGCAGCAACGCCTGCCTTGGCGTAATGCCCAGTCAGTGCTTTGTTGATGCGGCTAGCACGACGTTCGCCATGAGCAATTTGAAGGCCAATATAGCCATCGCTCGCGATTGTCTTGATCTGTGTCACGCGGTTAGGAACGACTTCCAACACGGTTACTGGGATGCTTGCGCCATCATCAGTAAACACGCGGGTCATCCCCACCTTGCGACCAATAAGCCCTAAGCTCATGATCGTATCCTTATTTTTAGTTAAAGAAGTTGATTACAATTGACCAA
>JANNWI010000288.1:0-3723 GCA_031414715.1 Methylophilaceae bacterium
CAGCAGTTTTAGGTTGGCAAAGCTTGCGATGAATCTAAGTAATTAGGATGAAACACCGCGTTACCAACTTCAGACAGCTAAACTAAACGCAGTCTAGTCCCGTTTTGGTACGTTATGCAAGCATTTTATGAGCGAGTCAAAACTGAGTAGATTTATTTGAACGCTTGTTGCGCAGCAATCTGTTGTGCTGGTGGCTGCGGTGTCTGAATCGCAGGTGCTGTGTAATCCCAATGTTTGCGCCATGCGCCAAGCACTAAATTAGGGTATTGCGGCTTGCCTAGACTGCCGTTATACCGACCTAACGCACGGTATAAATCACCGCGTTCCATGTCAATATAATGCCTTAATATGGTACAGCCATAACGCAGATTTAATTTTAAGTGAAACAAATTTTGATCTGGCGTGCCAATAGTTTTTACCCAAAATGGCATGACTTGCATGTAGCCGCGAGCGCCAACACTTGAAACCGCATATTTTTTAAAAGCGCTTTCAACATGTATAAGCCCCAGTACCATTTGCGGATCCAAGCCTGCACGCGTCGCCTCATAATGCACTGACCTTAAAAATTCTTCGCGGTAGGCTTGGCTAGGCAAACGTTTTTTTAAACGCTCTGACATTTCTGCCAGCCATGCCTGACCTTCAATGTCGCTCGCAAACATCAACTTAGGCGCACCTAAATCGCTAATGGATTTTTGCATCAGCGCTTTTACGCTGTGCGTTAACTCGGTTTCTTTTTGGTTGCCTGCTTGGCATACAGATGCAGCAGCCATTAAAACAATAAAGCATAATTTTTGTAAAACGTGTTTAAACATGCGTGTCCATTTGAATATAATTTATCATTTCTGATACAAGCAAGTTTTGTGCCTCTAGCGATGTTCGTGCTTTATATTCTACCTTGCCATCGGCTAAGCCACGCTCACCAATTACAATGCGATGTGGAATACCCATTAAGTCACATTCGGCAAACATCACGCCAGGGCGCTCACCGCGGTCATCTAGCAACACATCAATACCAGCCGCTTTGCAATCTGCATAAAGTTTTTCTGCAGTATTTTTTACCAATTCACTTTTATCCATGCCAATTGGGCAAATCACCACCTCAAACGGCGCCATGCTAATTGGGAAAATAATGCCCTTTTCGTCACTTCCCTGCTCAATTGCGGCACCTACTATGCGCGAAACACCAATGCCATAGCAGCCCATTTCCATGACTTGCGATTGACCGTTTTCATCTAAGTAGGTTGCATTCATGGCTTGTGCGTATTTACTGCGCAGCTGAAAAATATGGCCAACTTCAATACCACGACACAAACTTAATGTACCTTTACCATCAGGGCTAGCATCGCCATCTACCACGTTACGAATATCTGCTACGTGGCTGGGTTCTGGCAAATCGCGGCCAAAATTAACGCCGCTTAAGTGATATTTTGGCTTATTTGCGCCACAGACAAAGTCGCTCATATTCGCGACGGTTCTATCGGCTATCACAGTGACATTTTTACCAACGCGCTTTTTATCAAGAAAAACTGGCCCGATAAAGCCAGGCGGACAGTTTAGATTCGCGCGAATTTCATCCTCTGTGGCAAACCTAAAATCACCCAGCAGTTTACTGGCTTTCACTTCGTTCAAGTTGTGGTCGCCACGTAATAAAGCTAAATAAAACTTAGTTTCATTATTTACAGTCGCCATCAGCGCAATCGCTTTTACTGTCTGCTCAACGCCAATTCCCAAAAGCTTCGCCACATCTTCACATTGCGTTTGTTTTGGCGTTTCAACTTCTTTCATCGCATCGCCAGCAGCCGCTCTGCTATTGGCTTGTGCCAATGCTTCTGCCAGTTCTACATTGGCTGCATAATCAGAGTTTTCGCAATAGGCCAGCGCATCTTCACCGCTATCAGCCAGCACATGAAACTCTTGGGAACCATCACCGCCAATCGCGCCGCTGTCTGCTTTTACCGCACGAAACTTTAAGCCCAATCGGGTAAAAATAGTGCTGTAAGTTTGGTGCATTTGCGCGTAAGTTTTTTGCAACGATTCATAGCTGGTATGAAAGCTGTAAGCATCTTTCATTAAAAATTCGCGCGCACGCATCACGCCAAAACGTGGCCGAATTTCATCACGAAATTTAGTTTGAATTTGGTACAAATTTAGCGGCAACTGCTTATAGCTATTAATTTCGCGGCGCACAATGTCGGTAATCACCTCTTCATGCGTCGGGCCAAAGCAAAAATCACGCTCATGCCTATCTTTAATCTTCAACATTTGCGGGCCAAACACGGCCCAGCGACCTGTTTCATCCCACAGCTCTTTGGGCTGCACCGCTGGCATCAGCAATTCCAGAGCGCCCGCTTTATCCATTTCGTCGCGAACAATATTTTCCACCTTGCGCAATACGCGCAAACCCAGCGGCATCCAAGTATATAAACCGCTACCAAGGCGTTTAATTAGCCCTGCACGAATCATCAACTTGTGCGAAATCAGTTCCGCATCAATAGGTGCTTCTTTTTGGGTGGCAATAAAAAATTGGGATGCGCGCATGAAATATGAATTTTAACTAAAGCGCGATTTTAACGTGAAACGGGCGTTAAGTCAGTAACGCTATTTTGATTGCGCGCTTTTAGGCCGCTATTAGGGCGGTTAATTGGGCTATCTTCTGGCTGAAAGTTAGCTTTCCATTGTTTAAAAGTAACAATGGTCGCGGCATGGCCGTTTTCATAAAACCAGCTATCCACGGCATATCTTTCGCCAGTTTTAATTTCACGAATCACCGCTGTGCTGTGTGGCCAACCCGTAAAAAAGAAGTTGCGCGTGCGCATGTCTTCTATCTCATGTAATAGCATTAGATTATTTTGTTTAAGCAGACGCATGTAAGTGGTAGTGTTAATCGCTTCATCATTGCAATCTTGCTGTCCAGCCAATTTACCATCAAAAAAAGTGCCTGCTAAATCAGCTGATGTGCCAATTTTTTGGCCCACTATATCTTCTAACACGCCAATTGCCTGCGCAATTTTTTTGCGCTCGACAACCTCACTTTTTTCTTGCGCACTTTTAGTTGGCGCATTAAAAATACGCGTTATTGCGTCCCACTCAGTCTCAGTCAGTGATATTTTTGAAGCCACTACACAGCCGCCACCTTGGCAAATTTCAAATTGACTTAAGGTTGGGGTTTGGTGAAAAATGCGCGAAATATCACTTAATTCTGCTTGTGCAATTACTGGAGAGAAAATTAATGTGCTGCAAGCCAATACCAGAGCGGATTGCAGGCCTTCTCTGGAATGTGCAAGCAAATTACATAACAATTGGCTTATTCGATACTTCATTTTTACTTACGCCATTTTGCGGAAAATATTTTTCTAACTGTGCGCTAATCTCGGCAATACCATGCAATACGCCAGCTTCAAACTGCCCTATTCTAAATAACAGTTCCATTTCTCGGCAAATCGCTTCCCAGCCGTCATGCCCAACGTGTTTATCTATGCCGCGATCCGCCACAATTTCTACATCACGGTCTGCCAGTAGCAAGTAAATTAATACGCCATTATTGTGTTCGGTATCCCAAATATTTAGGCGGCCAAATAACTCTATGGCGCGTTTTTTTGGCGTTTTTTTGCATAAAATTTCGTACGGATGCAAGCCAGCCTCGACCACAAAACGAATCTCACCTGCGTGTTGCTTCTCGCTAGCAGAAATGGCTTTTTCGATGGTGCGTAATGATTCTACCGA
>JANNWI010000289.1:0-1770 GCA_031414715.1 Methylophilaceae bacterium
GTGTAAAAACGATGCCCCGCAAGCCGCATGTATATTGGCTTGCAGGGCATCGTTTTAATTAAGCCTTATTATCACCTAAGCTTAGTTATTTTCGGCTTCTTTATCTAATCGCTGCGCACCATTAAAGCGGCTTTGCCAATAGCTTTGTTGCATGTTTTCTACTCGTACGTTAGCGCCGCTACGAGGTGCATGAATAAATTTATTATCACCAATGTAAATGCCCACATGTGAGAACGCACTTTTTAACGTATTAAAAAATACTAAATCGCCTGGTTGTAATTCCTCTTTTTTTACTGTTTTGCCAATTTGGCTAATGGCGCGCGCAGTGGGCGGCAAGGTTAAATTGGCAGCTTGGCTAAACACATAACGCACAAAACCACTACAATCAAAGCCAGTTTCTGGGCTGTTGCCGCCATATTGATATTTTATGCCAGTTAAACTGAGTGCGTTAATAATCACTTCTTGCGTTTTGGCTTTCCAGCCGCTCGGTTGTTCTGGCTGTAGTTCATTGTCATCTGCGCTATAAAGCACAACGCCAGCTGCGTTTTCAGATAATACTTCTGCTGCAAAAGCAGGCGCACAAGTGCAAATTAAGCCTATAAAAATGTAAATAATAATTTTCATCACTTAAATTGTAGCTCAAAAATAGAAAAAACCTACCTAAATCAAACAGGTAGGTTTTTTTATGAGTGAATTTATTATTTTGCCATTGCTTTTTTAATCATACCGACAACAGCTAATAACACGCCACCGCCAATACCGCCGCCTGCTACTTGCGTGATAATAGAGCCAATATCCATGCCACCTGCAGCTGCCGCTGCGCCTGCATCTGCACCACCACCCATTAACATGCCAAGTAACTGACCACCCAAACCGCCGCCTAAAATGCCAACAACTGAATTAAGTGCCGTACCTAAACTTGCGTTTTTCATTAAGCTACCAGCCACATTGCCGCCAACAGCACCACTAATCAACTGAATAATCAAAGCTAAATCCATACATCCTCCCTAAGAAATGACTGAATTAAATACGTAATGACTGAATAAAACGTTTACAGCAAAGCTAGGCTAACAATATATAAACCATAACGCAATAGTTTTTAGTGCGCTGTGTCATGATTTAAGCGATTCATGGGATAATTTGGCCATGTCTGAAACTTCGCATCTCAATCAAATTTTTAAGAAAAATGGCGCACTGGCCGATGCAATACAAGGCTTTAGCGAGCGTAAAGAGCAGCTAGAAATGGCGCTGGCGATAGAAGATGCCATTAAAAACAATAAGCAACTGATTGCCGAGGCGGGTACTGGCTCTGGCAAAACGTTTGCTTATTTGGTGCCAGCATTACTTTCAGGCGGCAAAGTCATTATTTCTACTGGTACAAAGACTTTACAGGACCAGTTGTTTAACCGTGATTTGCCGAATGTGCGCGATGCACTCAAAGTGCCTGTAACAGTCGCGATGCTCAAAGGCCGTGCCAATTATGTATGCCATTATCATTTAGAAGCTGCCGCGCAAAGTGGCCGTTTTGCTTCGCGCGAAGACGCAAAATACGTCCATTTGATTAAAAACTTTGCTGAAAACAGCAAAACAGGTGATAAAGCTGAACTCACCGATGTGCCAGAAAACGCGACCATTTGGATGAACGTCACCAGTACACGCGATAATTGCTTGGGTCAAGATTGCAACTATTACAAAGAATGTTTTGTGATGGAGGCGCGTAAAAAGGCGCTGGCGGCAGATGTGATTGTAGTGAATCACCACCTGTTTTTT
>JANNWI010000290.1:0-5739 GCA_031414715.1 Methylophilaceae bacterium
AATTTCAAAAATAGATGCCATTTTAGGCATGACAGATGACTCGCCTTGCCTTAATTATAACGACGCAAAACGTGGCATTCTGTGCCGCATTTCAGTTTATTTTGCAGGGTGATTAAATCTGCCCCTAACGCAATATTATCAATAATTTCATTTTGCGATACGTTTAAACAGCTGCAAATAATTTTGCCGCGCCCGCGCTGACCTGTTGGCGGTGCACTGATTGGCGCCAGTGCCCAACGGCTGAATTCTTTATATTGAGCCTCATCAGCAAATACACCTACTTGTATCACATCTTTAAGCCAATCAGCAGCTAAAATCTCGCCCATTAAGCGCACACCGGTTACTTGTGACTTATTACTGGTTAAATTATTTTCAACTAAAATTCGTTTCGAAATGCCACGTTTTGCGTCGTTATAATTAAGGCAAGGCGAGTCATCTGTCATGCCTAAAATGGCATCTATTTTTGAAATTAAATCAGCATCAGGCGCAGTTTCATGGGCAGCACGCAGAATTAAAAAACCAGATTGATAGGTTTCATTTTCGCGCCCAAATAAGCCGCAGCTAGCATAGGTGAAATCTTTTAGCAGCGTGCGCACTCTCTCTAACAAAACCATGTCATGGCATACGCGCATAATCGTCATACGCCAAGGCAAGTCTAATTTTTCTAGTTTAACGGCGGTGTGTTTAAGTTCGGGCTGTTTAGAAGTTTTATCGAAGTTAGGTGGCATTAAGGCATTTACACCTAAACCGTGCATAAATTGGCTACCCCAGTGCATAGCGATAAACGTTTGCGCTGGTTTTACTTCATCACTCATTTGTGCTGGCAATATTAAATTGCCACGCTTATTACTGACTTTAACAATATCGCCATTTTTAATACTACGGCGCATCATGTCATCACTGCTCATTTGAATCACAGGCTCATCGGCATGGTTATATAGTTGCGCCACATTGCCCGTGCGGCTCATGCCATGCCATTGATCGCGCAAGCGGCCGGTGAGCAAGTGCAATGGGTGGCGCGCATCCGTTTTATCGGCGGTGCCTTTATAAACGGTATTAGCAAATTGGGCTTTACCATCTGGTTTTTGAAACACACCCTCGGCATAAAGTCGCGCTTTGCCTGTGGTTTCACCCGTTAAAAATGGCCATTGTTGCGGGCCTTTTTCGTTTAGCAACGCATAACTTAAGCCAGAAATATCTAAATCGCGACCGCGTGTTGTTTCGCGATGTTCGTTAAATATATCTTCGGTAGTTTTAAATGAAAACAAATGGCTTTTTTTGGCAAGGCGCTTTTCCTGAAGTCTTAATTCAAGACGCTGCGCAAAATCGACCATAATTTCCCAGTCATGGCGCGCCTCTGCAGGCGGTGCAATAGCGGGGTTTACCCGTGTAATACGGCGCTCAGAATTAGTCACTGTGCCCTCTTTTTCGCCCCATGTACTGGCAGGCAGCAATACATCGGCATAGGCACAGGTATCGGTATTATTGTAAGCATCTTGTACAACCACTAGTTCTGCCGTGTTTAAGGCTTCTAGCACATTGTTTAAATCCGGCATGGAATGCGCAGGATTAGTACACGCTATCCAAATGGCTTTAATTTCACCACTTTTAACCGCATCAAACATTTCAATCGCCGTTTTTCCTGGCAATTCTGGTACCGATTCCACCCCCCAAAGTTTAGCTATTTCTGCGCGATGTTCAGCATTAGCCAAATCACGATGACCAGATAATAAGTTGGCCATGCCACCCACTTCGCGTCCACCCATGGCATTGGGCTGACCAGTTAACGAAAAAGGCCCTGCACCCAGTTTGCCTATTTGCCCAGTGGCAAGATGCAAGTTAATCAGTGCAGCATTTTTATCGGTACCATGAATACTTTGATTTAAGCCCATGCAATACATGCTGAGCGTTGGCCCTTGGCCAAACCACTTGGCGGCTTGGATAATATCTGCTTCTTTTATGCCACAAATATCCGCCACCATTTTTGGGGTGTATTCGCGTACGGTTTCTTTTAATGTATCAAAGCCGTTGGTATGGGCATTGATATAAGCCATATCTAGTAAGCCTTCCCACAGCATGACATGCAGTAGACCATTAAATAAAGCAACATCGGTGCCCGGCAAAATGGCTAAATGTAAATCGGCTGCTTGTGCAGTGTCGGTTTTACGTGGATCTACCACGATGATTTTTAGGTTAGGATTTTTGGCTTTTGCGTCTTCGATCCGCCTAAAAATAACAGGGTGTGCAAAAGCGGTATTGCTGCCAGCAATCAATAAACAATCGGCATGGTCAATATCTTCATAGCAGGCAGGTGGTGCATCTGCACCCAATGTGGTTTTGTAACCTGCCACAGCGGAAGACATACATAGTCTTGAGTTTGTATCGACATTATTGGTGCCAATTAAACCTTTCGCTAGTTTATTAAATATATAATAATCTTCGGTCAGCAATTGGCCGGAAATATAAAAAGCCACACTGTTTGGACCATGTTTCTCAATGGTTTGTGCAAACTTTTCAGTTAGGTAATTAAGCGACGTATCCCAAGAGACACGTTTACGCGATGCCTCTCGCGTTAAGCGCATAGTAGGGTAAAGCGCACGATTATCCGCTTTAACCGATAAATGCAGCGTTGCGCCTTTGGTGCACAAACGGCCAAAATTTGCAGGGTGGTCTGGGTCGCCTTTGACATGAATGATTTTGTCATTTTGAGACTCAATAATTACTCCGCAACCAACGCCGCAGTAACAACAGCTAGATTTTGTTTCTTTAATCAAGGTGTTCAATTTTAAAGCACTCAAGCTTTAGTTTCTAAAGATTTTAAATCTAAATACACAAAGCCATCTTCAACTTTAGTCACAAAACAGGCCGTTTCACCTACATCTGGCTCTTCAGCTTTGCCATCTACTAAGCTGATTTTCCAAGAATGCAGTGGGCAAGCGATTTTATCACCGTACACAATACCTTGCGATAACGGGCCGCCTTTGTGCGGACACATATTGTTAATCGCAAAAATTCGGTCATCTTCTAAACGAAATATGCCAATTTCTATATCCTGATTTTTACTATCTTTAGTGCGTACTACGCGCGAACCTAATTTAGGAATATCGACAAACGGTGCAACCTTTACCCAATTACTCATACTTTAAACCTTTAGAATTAGTTAATAACAAATCTATACTTAAGAAACTACTAGCAAATATACTAATAAAATATTGATAATAAATGAAAAAATTGCAATCCATTGCAACTTCACTAGCCTTGCTCTAGCTATTAGCGGTGTGCGTGCAGGTGCCATAATGGGCTTAAGCTCGCCAACTTCCAACGCATGCAACATTTCTTCTGCAGTCTCAAATCTTGTTTTTGGGTCACGCGCAATGGCTTTTTGTACAATATTATCTAGCCAAGCTGGAGTATCTGGTCTGTAACGCGTTAATGGTATGGGCTCACCAAATTTAGGACGCTGAAATGGCTCAATTTCGCCATAAGGATATTTACGCGTAAGTAAGTGATACAGCGTGACACCTGCCGCATAAATATCGCTTTGCGTAGTTGCTTCGGCACCATCATACAGTTCTGGTGCCATAAAACTGGGCGTACCAGGGTTTATAAAGCCTTGGTTCTGCATTGCTTCAATTTTATCCAAATTTAAGCTATAAGCTACACCCAAATCTAAAATGCGTAGTCGTTGATCACTGGCCACATGTACGTTGGCAGGTTTAATATCGCGGTGAATAATACTTAAGCGATGCAGCGCGCCAATGCCACGCATCATCTCAATAGCAGTTTTGGCAATACCTGCAGCAGTGAAATGGTGGCCGCTATCTAGCCGCTGTTGCAGCGTAGCGCCTTCATGCCAGCTCATCACATAATATAATTTACTGCGTTTTTCGGTAGAAAGCGGCAGCACTTGTGGCACATATTGTGAAACCACGCGTCTTGCCAGCCATTCTTCGTTAAGCAGCGCGTTGCAACTGTCAATATCGCTGGCCAATAGTGGTTGTAATGTTTTTAGTACAAAAAATTGTTTGGTTTCACTATTTCTAACCTTATACAGCAAACTAGCGCGTGATTCATGTAACACTTCAATGACTTCAAAATCGTCTAGCACATCGCCAATATTAAGTTTTGCAGGTAAAGTTAAATGTTTGCCACCAGAAATTAAATCAGAAAGCGACTCTTTACCGATGTCGGTAATTTTCACAATTACCGCAGTACTGTTATCCAGACTGCCTTTTTTAAGTGCAGTTTGTGTCAAATGTTCTGCCACCATATCAAGGCTATCAAACTTGGTTAGGCCTTTGTGAATTGCCAAATCGCTCAAGCTATCCCATACACCATCAGACAACAGCGCAAAAATATCGCCAACTTGCAAATTACCTTCGCCAAAATCGGCGGTTAAATGCGCATCTAAGCCAATTGCTCTCTTCAGTACATGGCGCATATCAGGCCTGTCCCAAACGTGATCAGTGGTGAGTTGTTTTAGCACGTTATCACGCAATAAATAAATACGTGTATCGCCCACATGTGCCGAATAATAACGCTGTCCGCGCAATATTAATAATGAAAGCGTAGTTGCCATGCCAGCCATATCGCGATTGGCGCTCGCTTGGCTAAGTACCCAGCGATTAGCAGCATTTAGCACTTTATCCAGCGCTTTATGTGGTTGCCAAGTGTCCGGCGTGGCGTAATAATCTGCTGAAACTGTACGCACTGTCATCTCACTAGCTTCACCGCCACCTGCGTTACCGCTTACACCATCAGCTACCGCAATTAACGCACCTTTAACGCTAAGTTGTTCGTTTTCTGGGGTAACCAAGCCTACGTAATCTTCATTGCGCTCACGCGGACCTGTGAGGCTGGATTGACCTATTTGAAAACTTAATGGCATAAGCCTATTTTACACCTTAGCACTGGTTGCTGTGGCGGAACCCCAAGTGGTTCTCCAGCGTGTTTTTACACCACTTAGGCCAATAATTGCAAAAATGGCAAGACCCGCAAAAATCATCAAGCCAGCTTGATAGCTGCCTGTGGATTGCTTAAAGTAGCCTAAGCTTGCGGCTAAGTAAAAGCCACCTACGCCACCTGCCATGCCGACTAGGCCTGTCATCACGCCAATATCTTTACGGAAGCGTTGTGGCACCAGCTGAAACACAGCGCCATTGCCCATACCTAGTACAGCCATTACAGGAATAATAATCGCTAAAGCTAATAGATAAGTGGGCTGTCCGAAGCTCATGACAATTAATAAGCCTGCTGCAATGGTATACATAGTTAGAAGTGTACGAATACCGCCAATGCGATCAGCAATTAGCCCGCCAATAGGGCGTGTGAGCGAGCCAGCAAAAACGCAAGCAGCCGTGCAATAACCAGCATTAACTGCACCTAGCGCGTACAAATCGTTAAAGTAAATAGTGAGCGATGAGGCTAAACCAACAAAACCACCGAAAGTTACGCTATAAAAAAACATAAACCACCAAGCATCTTTGTCTTTTAATATGGCCATATATTGGCTTAGCGATTTTGCTGGTGGCGTATCTGGGCTGTCTTTAGCAAAAATTAGATAAACAGCAAGTGCTATGCCTAGGGGGATTGAAGCCAGGCCGAATACATTATCCCAGCCATATGCCACAGCCAAGCTAGGTGCGAATAAAGCGGCAAACACAGTGCCAGAGTTACCTGCGCCTGCGATACCCAAGGCCGTGCCCTGATGTTCTGGCGGATACCAACGTGAGGCTAGTG
>JANNWI010000291.1:0-3498 GCA_031414715.1 Methylophilaceae bacterium
GGGGTGGGGGTAAATGCCACACAAAGTAAATACAACCCCCCCCATCCCAGCCTTCCCCCTGAGAAGGGGAAGGAGTTGGCGCGCGAAATTAATTTTTACTGGCCACTAAGTTGTAAATCTTCGCACCAATAACGCCGCCTACAATTGGTGCCCCCCAAAACAGCCACAATAGTTGCAAATAAATGCCGCCAGCAAACCGTGCTTGGCTGGTGCTGCGTGCTGGGTTAACGCTGGTATTGGTAACGGGGATGCTAATCATGTGAATCAGCGCCAACGTTAAACCAATGGCCAGTGGTGCCAAAGCTGCAGGCGCGCGGCTATCAGTTGCACCCATAATAATAAACAGAAACACGGCAGTCATCACCACTTCGCACACAAATGCGGCGTGTAACGCGTAACCATGCGGAGAAGCCTCACCATAACCATTGGCCGCAAAGCCGCCTAATGTGTAGCCTTCTTGCCCGCTGGCGATGCAATAAATAATAGCCGCCGCCAAAATGGCGCCTAACACTTGCGCAATAATATAGTGTGGTAGTTCGCTCGCTTTAAAACGTCCGCCCGCAAATAAACCAATGGATACTGCAGGGTTTAAGTGACAGCCAGAAATGTGTCCTATAGCATATGCCATCGTCACCACCGTTAAGCCAAATGCCAATGAAACGCCTAAGTAGCCCAAACCCAGCTCTGGAATGCCAGCCGCCAGCACAGCGCTACCGCAACCGCCCAACACCAACCAAAACGTACCAATTAACTCTGCAACCGCTCTTTTTGTTAAATTCATCTTGCGCTCCCTAATAAGGTAAATAAAGAAATATTCATATTTTTGTTTTGCTTTACATAGTGACTTTACACATTGCATTGCAAAATCTACGCCTATTTTTGCCATAAAACAAGCGCACATAGCTTAGAATAAGGATATGACCACAAGCCAATCATTCAAGCATATTGTTTCGCGCGATAATCCTATTTTTAAGCAGTTAAAAAAACTAGCAGATAACGCGCGCGAGCGTCGCGCCGAAGGTAAAACGCTGTTAGATGGCGTGCATTTAATCGAGGATTATTTACAAACGTTTGGTGAGCCAACTCTTGTGATTATCCCCGAAGGCAAAAGCAGTCTTGAAGCGACCAATTTAATGCAAACGCTGGTAGATGTGAACACGATTATGCTGCCAACCTTGATGTTTGCAGAAATTACGCCCGTCGCCAGCAGCACAGGTATTTTGGCGCTAGTCAAAACGCCACAAATTGCACCTCCTTTAGCTGTGGAATTCGCTTTAATGCTGGAAGATATTCAAGACCCGGGTAATTTGGGCAGTATGCTAAGAACTGCTTTAGGCGCGGGTGTGCAAGCAGTCTTTTTGAGCAAAGGCTGCACCGATGCTTGGTCGCCCAAGGCTTTGCGTGGGGGCCAAGGCGCGCAGTTTCATTTGCCAATAGTAGAAGGTGTCGATTTAGTAGAAACCATACAACATTTTGCAGGTCAGACGTATGCAACTACCATGGCGGGCGCATCACTTTATGCACAAAATTTCAGCCAACCGACTGCTTTTATCATTGGCAATGAGGGCGCGGGTTTAAGCCAAAAAACCATCAATGCCGCCAGCCAGCAAATCAGTATTCCCATGCATCAAGGGCTAGAATCTTTAAACGTAGGCGCGGCAGCAGCAGTATGTTTATTTGAGCGCGCACGGCAAACCAGTGCTTTGAAAGGATAAATGATGACTCTACAAACTATACCAGAAGAAAATATGCCTCTGCACGCGTGCTTGGCATCACCGCAGAATATAGCAGATAAAGCTGCTTATTCATGCGCGAAAGCCAATATCCATGCGGCTTGCAGCCATGCCAAATTGAATCATATGAATAGAAAGCATGGTTTTACTATCGTTGAGATGATGGTAGTGGTGGCCATTTTAGCCATCTTGGCGATGATCGCGATTCCATCTGGTATCGAACGCATTATCAGAGAACAAGTGGCCGCTGCTATTCCGTTGGCTGAAGCTGCAAAAGAGCCAGCTGCCGCACAATGGAAAGCCACCAAAACTCTGCCAGTTGATAATAAAGAAGCTGGGTTGCCAGCCGCAGATAAAGTGGTGAGCAATTTGATTAGTTCGCTAGAGGTCGATAAAGGCGTCATTCATATGACGTTTGGCAACAAAGCACGCAGTATATTGCAAGGTAAGGTTTTATCTATTCGCCCCGCAGTCATCAACGAATCGCAAGCAGTGCCTGTCGCGTGGGTATGTGGCAATGCGCCAGCGCCGGCAAAAATGACTTTGTTAGGTGATAACAAAACCAATATTGACGCTAAGTTTTTGCCTTTTGCTTGCAAATAGGCTAAATTTTAGCCTGAATCCTAGGCCTGAATCCTAGGCCTGAATCCTTAGCTTGAAACCTAAGTCTTGCTAAATAACCAAGCAATCATTACTCACATTACACAATTAGGGAAAAATTAAAAATGGGTGCACTCAACTATAAAATCTGTGGCGATGATTTGCCGTATATTCAAGTGACGCTAGATGCGGGTCAAGAGGTGATGGCAGAGCAGGGCGCAATGATGTATGTGAACCAAAACATAGAGATTAAAGCTTTGCTAGGCGATGGAAGTACATCAACATTCGGCGTTATTGGCCGATTTTTTAATGCTTTTAAGCGCACGTTTACGGGTGAATCTTTATTTAGTAGTGTGTATAAAAATATGGGATCTGTGGCGCAAGATGTGGCGATTGCAGCACCTAGCCCAGGCAAAATCGTACCAATTGAGCTGGCAGAGCAGGGCGGCACCATTATTTGCCAAAAAGGTGCTTATTTGGGGGGCGAGCGCGGCCAAAAAATTCAGCTGGCTTTTCAAAAGCGCTTACGCGTAGGTTTTTTGGGTGGTGAAGGTTTTGTGATGCAAAAAATTACTGGTCAAGGCACAGTATTTATTCATGCCTCTGGCACGCTTAAACAAATGACGTTGGGTCCGAACGAAGTGATAAAAGTGGATACAGGTTGCTTAGTAGGCATGTCTTCTACCGTGAGATATGACATTAAATATGTAGGTAAAATGAAAACAGGCTTGTTTGGTGGCGAAGGACTATTTTTTGCCAGTGTCACAGGGCCAGGCAATGTATGGATGCAATCGTTACCGCTAAATCGCCTCAGCCAAGCCATTTTGGGTGCCGCCATGAAGGGCAAAGGCCAAGGTTCAATATTGGGTAAATTGTATGTAGGCTTTATTATTCTGTTTGTATTGATAACGCTTTTTGCAGGCGGCAAATAGTCAATATGTTAGGCAATCAACCAATTAATGTGTTGCTATTTGGTCAACATTTGCCAGCAGCAGGTTTGCCCACGCGGTGTCAAATTCAAGATGATGCAATTGAATTGGATTATCAGCAATTAAGGGTTCCGTTTGTGCAATTGACAGCCGATGTAGGTGGCTTTGATCACAATCAATTGCAATTGCATTGGCAAGATAATGACAACGGCTTTATGTTGATTCCTGCCGATGTG
>JANNWI010000292.1:0-1519 GCA_031414715.1 Methylophilaceae bacterium
TCACAGCGTTTTCCCAGTATTTAATCAAACTTGTGTCGCTAGCGCCTCTGTCGCACAAGTACATTTTGCCGAGCTGGCTGACGGCCAAGAAGTGGCCGTTAAAGTGCTACGGCCAAATATAGATAAAGTCATTCACCAAGATATTGCGTTAATAAAATCACTGGCTTGGTTGCTGCAAACAGTATCAAGCGAAGGCAAACGCTTAAAACCGCTTGAAGTAGTCAGCGAATTTGCGCGACATACAGAACATGAGCTAGATTTAACTTTAGAAGCTGCCAATTGTAGCCAGCTTGCGCGCAACTTTAAAAACAATCGCTTAAACAGCCCGCCGCTGTTAATTCCCAATGTTTATTGGGATTTTTGCCGCAAAACAGTAATGACCATGCAGCGCATGCATGGCACACCAGTTAGCCAAACTGAAGCACTGCGCAGCAAAGGTATTAACATTACCCAACTAGCACATGATGGCGTAGAAATATTTTTCACGCAGGTATTTCGCGATGGCTTTTTCCATGCTGATATGCATCCAGGCAATATTCAGGTGACCGATGATGGCCGCTTTATTGCGCTAGATTTCGGCATCATGGGTACGCTGTCAGATACTGATAAATACTATCTGGCACGTAATTTTTTAGCGTTTTTTAATCGTGATTATCGTGATGTGGCGGTCGCACATATTGAATCGGCTTGGGTGCCTGCCGACACCAATGTTGATGAACTAGAAACCTGTATTCGCGCCATATGCGAGCCTATTTTTGATAAACCGCTGAAAGATATCTCGTTTGGCCGAACTTTGTTGAGTTTATTTCAAATGTCGCGCCGCTTTGGTGTGGTGATACAGCCACAATTGGTTATGCTGCAAAAAACGCTGCTGAATATTGAAGGCTTAGGCCGCGATTTAGACCCGAATATCGACCTGTGGCAAACAGCCAAACCATTTTTAAAACGCTGGATGAGTGAGCAAATTGGTTTTCGTAGCGTACTAAAAACATTTAAAAAAGAGCTGCCTTTTATCATCAAAACTGCGCCGCAGATGCCACGCCTAATACATCAATTTTTAAACCAGCAAACGCAAGCCGAGCATTCTACGCCTTTGCACACACAACTAGACAAACTGATTGAAACCCAACAAAAACAAGCGCGCTGGCAAAAATGGCTAACATGGACAATTATTCTAGCGGTGACATTGCAGATTGCCATATTTTAATTTTTTTTATTGGAGTGCCACATGACATTACTCAGTAAAATTTTAAGCTAGGCCTGCTAATCTTTTCAACTATTACGCTAGCCGCATCACCTGCCGGTTTATGAAAATGCATAGACGACAAAACTGGCAAACCGCGCTCGTTGATTCGTATTAGTGAGGCCGATGGCGTGTATAGCGGCGTGGTAGAAAAAGTTTACTTGCGGACGACACCAATGACGCATTATGCGACAAATGCACGGACGGACGCAAAGGCAAAAAAATATTGGTATGACCATTGCCAAAAATCTAAAAGCAAAAGAAGGCGACAACCCA
>JANNWI010000293.1:0-2174 GCA_031414715.1 Methylophilaceae bacterium
AAGAGAATGGCGCGTGGCGGGCTTTCATATGGCAGTTATTTCGATTAGATACGAGCTAATTGCGTTTTACGAACGGCTGGGCTACAAGCGCACGGGCGAGTTTGTAGATTTTCCAGTTAAATCTGATTTGTGGCAACCAAAAGTAGAAGGGTTGAATTTGCAATATTTAGCAAAATTGGTCGCTTAGTCGTAAAAATCAAGCACATTAAAACGCATGCTGTAAGCCAATATCTATAAGGCTAGCAGGGCATGTATTTTAGCTCGAGTGTTTTAAAAGCCTTTTAGCGTGAAAATTCTCTATGCCATACATCACTAAAGAATAAGCGGCTGGTACGACCACAAAAGTGAGAAATGTAGAAGAAATCATGCCGCCAATAATGGCGACTGATAGTGGTTTGTTGGTTTCACTACCTGCCCCCAAGCCAATGGCAGCAGGTAGCAGCGCTAATATAATTGTTAGCGATGTCATCACCACAGGGCGCAATCTGACTGGGCAGGCTTCGCGTAGCGCTTCATCTATGCCAGCGCCTTTGGCGCGTAATTGGTTGGTTAAATCTACCAATAAAATAGAATTTTTTGCTACCAAACCAATGAGTAAAACCAGTCCAATCATCGAGAATATATTCAGTGTATCGCCAGAAATTAACAAGGCAATTAGCCCGCCAATAATGGCCAGTGGTTGTGCCAACATAATGATAAGTGGTTGAATAAACGAGTTAAATTGGCTTGCCAGTACCATATAAAGCAGTAAAAAAGCTAACGCAAACACAAATTTAACATTTTTTAAGGTTTTACCTAGTTCTTCTGCTTGGCCAGTATATTTAATTTTATAGCTAGGTGGCACAATGTCAGCTACAGCTTTATCGACAGCATCAACGGCAATACCCAGTGGCACATTGGGGTTAATGTAAAAATTCACTGCATATTGCAAATCGTAACGGCCGATAACTGCAGCACCAAGCTCGGTGTTAAATTTGGCCACGGCATCTAGGCGTATCAAGTCACCATTGGTATTTCTTAGGTAAATCTTGCTTAGGTCAGTGGCCGTTTTCAGTACCTCATCGCCCGCCTTAAGGCGTATATCGTAGCGCTGACCATCGCTTGTGGCATCGTTATATTTAGCTACATTAATACCACCCGCATATAGTGAAACTGCGGTGGCAATCTCATTGGCATTTAATCCTAAGGTGGCCGCACGCGCGCGGTCAATTTGCATTTTAAGTTGTGGTAAATCTAGCTGCACATCCACATCCACTTTACCTAAATCACCACTACTACTAAGCGCTTGTTGCAACTGTTGCGATATACGTCCAATCTCTTCTAAGTTGGGCCCGGTTAGGTTAAATTGCAATTTTTCAGATCGCTGGCCGCGCACAATAGAAGTGGGCGAAGGGGATGCGCGCACCCCAGGAATTTTATCCAACTCGCCACGCAGCTGTTTCATCAACTCTTTTTGGCTGATATCACGCAACTCTTTTGGTTTAAGGCGAACATTAACATTGCCTTGATTCACTTGCCCCCGTGAGCCAGAGCCAATGCTAGAGTAATAACTTTCTATCTCAGTGCGGCTGGCCAGCACTTTTTCAACCAGTTTCATACGCGAATCGGTGTAATCTAAGTTAGCGCCCAACGGTGTTTTTACGTTGATACTGAAGCTACTTTCGTCAGATTCTGGCACAAAATCTTTAGCCACGTATTTCAGTGATAAATAACCACTAACCACCACAAAAATTAGGGTAAACAGCAACACCAAGCCACGATGCTGCAGTGACATATGCAACAGTTTTTTGTAGGCATTATCCATGTGGTCTAAGCCACGGCCTAAAAAACGATACAGTGCATTGTCGGCTGGTTTAACGCTTAAATAACGAGAGCACAACATGGGCGTAAGCGTGAGCGATACGAATAAAGAAACGATAACGCCAAAAGTAACAACAACAGCAAAAGATTTAAAGAACATTCCGATAACGCCGTCCATAAATATCACTGGCGCAAAAATACATACCAATGAAAGGGAAGAGGCAAGTACCGCAAACACCACCTCGTTACTGCCATTAATGGTGGTTAGCCTGCGAAACGCTGACACTTTTTGTGGATTATTTAAATCATCCGCACTAATGCCAGTGCCTACTTCGCCGGACATATGCCGCAGAATACTTTCTCGCACCACAATT
>JANNWI010000294.1:0-3481 GCA_031414715.1 Methylophilaceae bacterium
CTGGCGGTTTATGCCTTTTTGTATCTGCCAATAGTAACCCTAGTCATCTTTTCATTTAACGATTCCAAGTTAGTTACGGTATGGAGCCATGCCAGTTTCCGTTGGTATCACGCATTATTAAAAGATGCCGATTTAATTGCTGCAGTATGGCTGTCGTTAAAAATTGCTTTTTTATCTGCGCTTATGTCAGTTTTTTTTGGCACCTTTGTCGCATTTGCGCTTAATCGCTATAAGCGTTTTAGGGGCCGCACATTGCTATCATCAATGGCCAATATGCCATTGGTAATGCCAGAGGTCATTGTTGGCTTGGCATTATTATTAATGTTGGTTTCAGTACAAAATTGGTTAGGCTTTCCGCAGCGGGGTTTATTTACTATTTTGTTAGGCCATGCCTTGTTGGGTACTGCTTATGCTGCAGTGGTGGTGACATCACGCTTAAAAGAAATGGATATTCGTTTAGACGAAGCTGCCATGGATTTAGGCAGTAAACCATGGCAAGTATTTACGCTAGTGACTTTTCCTCTGCTTGTTCCTGCACTAGTTTCAGCATTTTTGCTAACTTTCACCTTGTCGTTTGATGACGTCGTGTTGTCAGCATTCTTATCTGGGCCAGGTTACAACACCATGCCTATGGTGATATTCTCGCGGGCGCGTTTAGGCCTAAACCCAACCATTAATGCGGTCGCAACGGTCACTATCACCTTCGTCACAATTGCTGTTATTGCTTCTAGTTTTTATACTTCGCACAGAGAGCGTAAACGTAAACGCGAAACAGCACTTGCATACAGTGATACCAATAATAAATAGCAGAAAACATGATGAACACAACAATTGTTCCATTGGAACTAAAACATTTAGCTTTACTTAAACAAAATAGCACATGGCTGGAAGGCGTATGGGTAGGCGCAGACAGCGGTGATATCATTGCAGTGACTAACCCTGCAAATGGCAATGTGATTGCACACGTGCCACGCATGGGCAAAGCAGAAACAGCGCGCGCGATATTAGCGGCGGAGAAAGCGCAAAAATCGTGGAAAAATCTTACCGCAGCAGCGCGCGCAGCAATACTTAAGCGCTGGTTCGATTTAGTTAAACTGCACAGCGATGATTTAGCGCTTATCTTAACGAGCGAGCAAGGCAAGCCATTGGCGGAGGCGAAAGGCGAGGTCAATTATGGCGCCAGTTATATTGAATGGTTTGCTGAAGAAGCCAAACGTATCTATGGTGAAACCATACCCTCACCAGCGAATGACCGCCGCCTATTGGTGATTAAGCAGCCAATCGGCGTGACGGCGGCCATAACGCCATGGAACTTTCCAATTGCCATGATTACCCGCAAAGCCGCACCTGCATTGGCTGCTGGCTGTACAATGATTATTAAACCTGCTGAACAAACTCCGCTTTCTGCGATTGCTTTGGCTGTATTGGCAGAAGAAGCGGGCGTGCCAGCGGGTGTGTTGCAAGTGATTACAGGTAAATCTCGCGAAATAGGCGCGGTCATGACGGAAAGCCCAATAATCAGCAAACTATCATTCACAGGCTCTACCGAAGTAGGCCGTGTGCTAATGGCGCAATGTGCACCTACCATTAAAAAACTATCATTAGAACTTGGCGGTAACGCGCCATTTATCGTGTTTAACGATGCCGATTTAGATGCAGCAGTAGAAGGCGCCATGATTAGTAAGTTTCGTAACGCAGGCCAAACTTGCGTGTGCGCCAATAGGCTGTTTGTGCAAGACGGCGTATTTGACGCATTTGCAGAAAAACTTGCTGCAAAAGTGGCAGCACTCAAAGTGGGTGATGGTACGGAAACCGGTACAACACAAGGGCCGCTGATTGATATGGCTGCCATTGAGAAAACCGAAAGTCATATTAAAGACGCAGTCGCAAAAGGTGCAAAAATTATACAAGGCGGCAAGCGCCACAGCCTAGGAAGTACGTTTTTTGAGCCAACCGTTTTATCTGGTGTGACCTCTGATACGCTTATTTTTAAAGAAGAAACTTTTGGTCCTGTTGCACCGTTATTCCGTTTTAAAACAGATGATGAAGTAATTGCAATGGCAAATGATACTGAGTTTGGCTTGGCATCTTACTTTTTCAGCCGCGATATTGGCCGTATTTGGAAAGTAGCAGAAGCGCTTGAATACGGCATGGTGGGCGTTAATACAGGTATGATTTCAACCGAAGTGGCGCCATTTGGCGGTGTAAAACAATCTGGCTTGGGCCGCGAAGGTTCGCATCACGGCATAGACGATTACTTGGAAATTAAATACATTGCTATGGCAGGGTTATAGATGATGAATGCAGATGTAAAAATTGATTGGCATCAAAGAGCCAAAACTTTAAAAATTGATGGCCGCGCAGTGATTAATGGTAAGCGCGTTAATGCAAGTGATGGTGCCACATTTGAATGTTTTTCGCCGATTGATAGTCGCAAATTGACAGACGTTGCCAGTTGTAAATCTGCCGATGTAGATTTAGCCGTTGCTGCAGCGCGTACGGCGTTTAACGATAGACGTTGGGCAGGAAAATCACCAAAAGAACGCAAGCAAATCATGATTAAGTTTGCCGATTTAATCATCGCAAACCGTGAAGAATTGGCTTTACTAGAAACGCTAGATATGGGAAAACCTATCACTGCTAGCATGAATGTGGATGTAAATTCTGCCGCTAATAGTTTGCGCTGGTTTGGTGAGGCAATCGATAAAGTGTATGACGAAATTGCGCCTACAGCTGAGCATACCTTAGCTATGATTACGCGCGAGCCGATTGGTGTGGTTGCTGCAATTGTGCCGTGGAATTATCCCATGCTTATGGCTTGCTGGAAAATTGCGCCAGCGCTGGCTTCTGGCAATAGTGTGGTGCTAAAACCATCAGAAAAATCACCACTTTCGGCGCTTAAAATTGCTGACATCGCTATAGAAGCGGGCATTCCTGCAGGCGTGTTAAATGTGTTGCCGGGCTTTGGCGCAGAAACTGGTTCGCCACTGGCTATGCATATGGATGTTGATTGCATCGCGTTTACTGGCTCAACTGGTGTTGGTAAAAAAATTCAAGTCATGGCTGGCCAAAGCAATTTAAAACGCGCTTGGTGCGAGCTGGGCGGTAAATCGCCAAATATCGTTTTTGCCGATTGCAAAGATTTGAATCGCGCCGCAGAAGCTTCAGCTGGCTCTATTTTTTACAATCAAGGTGAAAGCTGCAATGCGCCTTCACGTTTGTTGGTTGAGCGCAGCATTAAAGACCAATTAGTACAAAAAATATTGGCCGAACTTAAAAACTATCAGCCCGGTGACCCGCTAGACGAAAACACTAGCATGGGCGCGATGGTCGATTGCGGACAGATGGAAAATGTTCTCAAATACATCGAAAGCGGCAAGCTGCAAGGCGCATCCCTATTGGCTGGTGGCACAAGTGTAAAAGCTGAAACTGGTGGTTTTTATATTGCGCCAACAGTGTTTGATAATGTAACAAACGACAT
>JANNWI010000295.1:0-1965 GCA_031414715.1 Methylophilaceae bacterium
GATGGCGTAGATTCTTGGGTTCGTGGTCATGTGGCTATTGCAGTTAAGCATAAAGACTTTAACCAAACAGCGATTGTTGCCAATTTTACTGCTGAGAAGCTGCACCAAAATATTGCACGGCAATGGTTTGCGCCACACGAAACTTTGGCATTATTGCCACTGCCCGATAAATTGGTATCGATGGTATGGGCATTGTCAACCGAACAAGCGACTGAACTGTTAACACTATCAAATGAAGTACTTGCAGCAAAAGTACAGGCGCAATCAAAACATGAATTAGGCAATTTAAGCATGGTGGGTAAAGCATTATCGTTTGTGTTGCAGCAAAAAACTGCAATACAACTTATTGCTGATCGTGTTGTATTAGTGGGTGATGCGGCGCACCAAATACACCCAATGGCTGGGCAGGGCATGAATTTAGGACTGCGCGATGTAAGGCAATTGCAACAAATGCTGACTAATGCACATGCGATGCAAGATATTGGTGAAACGACATTTTTACGCCAATATGCACGCGCACGGCAGGCAGATATTGCTACAATGAACACACTAACCAGTGGTTTGGATGCGTTATTTGCTCATAAAAGCAGCATGGTTAACCATATTGCTGGTTGGGGATTGAAACAATTGAATCGCCAAACAACACTTAAAAAACTATTCATACAACAAGCGGCTTAATGATTAAGTTGCGCTTCAGAAAGTGGAATTAAAAGTGAAAGAAAAAATGAACATTAATTTTAAACATATTGCAGCGGCCTGTTTGCTTGGCTTAAGTACATTTAGCTTAAGCCAATTTGCGCTGGCAGATGAAGCGAGTCTAAAAAAAGCAATCGAGGCGGCCTACCCAAAATTTAAAGTGGAAAGTGTCGTTAAAACGCCTTATGCGGGCTTATATGAAGTATTTATGGGCGGGCAAATTGTTTACACCGATGAGAAACTCACTTTTTTAATTGCGGAAGGCCGCTTGGTTGACCCTAAAACTAAAAAAGACGTCACTGGTGAACGCATGGACGAGTTGACAAAAATCGACTTTAGCAGTTTGCCGTTAGACCAAGCGATTAAAGTGGTAAAAGGTAACGGCAGCCGTAAATTGGTGGTGTTTTCTGACGTGGATTGCCCGTTTTGTAAACGCTTAGAGCAAAATGAGTTGAGCAACATTGATAACGTGACGATTTATACATTTTTATACCCAATTGAATCGTTGCACCCTGACGCAGCAGCCAAATCTAAACTGATATGGTGTGCCCCTAACCGCACTAAAGCGTGGAACGATTGGAATTTCAATAATAAATTACCAAGTAATGCGGGTAACTGCGAAGTGCCATTAGAGCGTATTGGTGAGTTGGCAAGAAAAGTTGGTGTAACTAGTACGCCAACATTGATATTCTCTGATGGTAAACGTTTGTTGGGCGCGCAACCTTATAAAGAGATTGAAAAAAGTTTGCAGGCAGCTAAAAAATAATTTAATTTTTTAAGAAATAGTAACTAATTGGATAAAAATTTAAATTGGCTTTTAATTCCTAGACAACTTGGCCCATTTTAAAAATTGGCATATACATCGCTACAACTAAGCCACCAATGATAGTGCCTAGCACCACCATAATCACTGGCTCCATTAAGCTAGACATGGATGCCACCGCATCGTCTACTTCCCCCTCAAAGAAGTCAGCCACTTTGCTTAGCATAGAGTCTAGTGCGCCAGATTCTTCACCAATGGAGGTCATTTGCAATACCATATTGGGGAATACGTTAGCATTTTGCATCGCCACTGTTAGGCTAGTACCTGTACTAATCTCACTTTGAATACGTTTGGTAGCCTCGAAATAAACGCGGTTTCCAGAGGCGCCAGCTACTGAATCTAGCGCCTCAACTAAAGGCACCCCAGCAGAAAACATAGTAGAAAGAGTCCTAGCAAAGCGTGCAATAGTCGCTTTACGAATAATTTCTCCAATAATGGGTAGCTTT
>JANNWI010000296.1:0-4771 GCA_031414715.1 Methylophilaceae bacterium
ATTAAGCCTAGTTGTTGCAGATAAAGTTGTTTCTGGTGGAGAGCTTAAGCCAGCCGTTTGGCAACATTTGGCATTTACCATTAACGCAGGCAAAGCGATAATTTTTGTTAACGGGGTAGAGGTTGCTAATGGCGATGTAGGCGTTATATCTGATACGGAGGAATTAATAATTGGAGATGCTTTTACAGGTGAGATAGATGAGTTAACTATTGCAAACACCGCACGAAGTGCTGGTTATGTTAAGTATTTAGTGGCAAGTCAAGGTGTAGATAGCGATTTATTAAAAATAGCAGCGGGTGAAGGTGAAGGTGGCGAAGAAGAAGGCGAAGCAAATTACTTAGGCATTTTAATTAATAGTTTAACCATTGACGCCAAAATTGTTATTGCAATTTTAGCCGTCATGTTTGCGATTAGCGTGTGGGTAATGTGGAGTAAAGCCATGCTAGTTGCGCGCACTGATAAAGATAATAAAAAGTTTTTAGCACGATTTCAAAAATCAAGCGCTAGTGATTTGCTCGAGTTAGACAAAGGCACGAAATACCCACATTCGAATTTGTACAAACTTTACCTTGCGGGATTACGTGAGATTAAAAAGCGCCAGCACGAAGGCGAAAAACTATCATTAAGTGGTGCATCGATGGATGCAATTAAAGCTGCAATTGATGCAGATTTAGTGCGCGAAACACAGCGCCAAAATGCTGGCATGGTGTTATTAACCATTGCTATTTCTGGTGGGCCATTTTTGGGATTATTGGGTACGGTTGTTGGGGTAATGATTACCTTTGCTGCTATTGCAGCAGCAGGTGATGTAAATGTAAACGCGATTGCACCGGGTATTGCAGCGGCTTTATTAGCAACTGTGGCTGGCTTGGCGGTGGCGATTCCAGCATTATTTGGCTATAACTATTTGGCTAGCCGCATTAAAAATATCACCATTGCTATGCAAATATTTGTTGATGAGTTTGTAACGCGCTCTGCCGAGTTGTTTGGTAAAGAATAAAGTGTTTGGTAAAGAGTAATCCATGTCAGAAGGCGTTAAAGAAGAGAACCAGCTATACGACGAGATCAACATTACACCAATGTTAGATTTAGCCTATGTACTTTTGGTTATTTTTATCATCATGACAACAGCCTCAGTACAAGGTGTAAAAGTAGATACCCCACAAACACTTAACTCTGCACCACTGGCTAAACCACAAATGCGGGCAATTACTATCACTAGCGATGGCAGCGTTTATTTAGATGCTTATCCAGTAGATATGGCTAGTTTAGAACAACGGCTTGCCGAGTACAAAAGTGGTAACCCAGAATTGCCAGTTGTATTAAAAGGCGATGCCGCAGCGCATTACGAAAAAGTTTCTGAAGTACTAGAAATATGTAAAAAGCTAGATATTACTGAAGTCGGATTAGTGACCAAAAAAGTGGCTGAATAGGACATGGATTTTAATTATGCAAGTACAAAACGATGCACAGCCATACGATACCATCAACATTACACCAATGCTAGATTTGGCCTATGTATTGTTGGTTATTTTTATTTTAATGACAACGGCAGGCGTGCAAGGGCTGACTATGAACTTGCCAAAGCCGTCAAATAAACCAAGCACTGAAAAACATGATATTAAAATTGTACAAGTGCAACAAGGTGGTGGTGTAACCATCAATGGTGCTGGTGTGAGCATGGCCGAGCTTGAAAGCCAACTAAACGCTGCTAAAGCGGCAGATCCAAAATTTAACGTAATGATTAAAGGCGACGCAAAAGCACCTTATGCAGGCATTGTCAGTGTGATTGATCTGGTTAATAAATGTCAGATTGAAAATGTTGGTTTAGTAACTGGCCGCATAGGTACCTAGATACTTATTTACATAGATACTTACTCAGATAGGTACTTAGATATATAAATACTATGAATACAACTTTCGACACAACAATTGACGACGCTGATTATGCGGATGAAAGCCAAACCAAGGTTTGGTTAAAGCGTATTGTTGTTATGCTTTTAGTTGCTCTAGTAATTGGGGCCATTGGTTATGGCATTAGTAAATTAATGACTGGTAGCTCACCACAAAAAAAACAAATTACTACCATTAAATTGTTACCAGATACACCGCCACCACCGCCACCACCTCCGCCACCGCCGCCAAAAGAGCCGCCAAAAGAGCAGCTTAAAGAACAACCCAAAGAAATAAAAGTTGAACAACCAAAACCAGCAGAAACACCGCCAGCCGAACAATTAAAAATGGAGGGACCCGCAGGTGACGGCCCTAGTGCTTTTCAAGCAGGTGCGGTAAGTAATGATTATAAAGGTGGCGATGTAAAAACAATTGGCTCTGATGGCGGAGCAAAGTTTACACAATACAAAAGCAGTTTAACAAACCATGTGATTGATTTTTTAGAAAAAGATAAAAATTTAAAAAAAGGTAATTACAAGATGATTCTGCGCATTTGGTTAAAGCCAAGTGGCGGTATTGATAAAGTAGAAATAACAAACTCTACTGCTGGACCAGACGTAGAGCAAGTGGTTAAATCCGCCTTAGAGAGCATGCCCTCTATGCGTGAAGCACTGCCAGAAGGCTTGCCTCAACCTACAAGAATGGATTTTGGCGCCCGCAATTTAAGCTAAAAATAAACAGAACTAGAGGAAAGATTTATGTCGAAAATAATCAATTTAAAATACAAAAAGAATGCAGCGCTTTTTGCGATGATGACCAACTTACTGGTGAATGCCACATTTGCAAATGCGGATGAACGTGAATCGCTAGAGCAACTAAAAGCGACCACCACTAATTTAATTGATTTGCTTGTGCAAGAAGGTGTATTACCAAAAGATAAAGCCGAATTGATGATGAAAAAAGCGACGCAAGACGCCGCGCAGCAAGTAAAGCAAGCTAAAGCGAAAGAAAAAGAAACTGGTGAAGTAGCCGTTGGTGAAAGCTCTGCTAGCAGCAACTTAATCGATGAAAAATCAGTGCGTGTGCAATATGTACCAGAACACGTAAAAAAAGAAATGCGCGCAGAAATTGAAAAAGAGGTAATGGATAAGCTTAATTACAAAGCTGGCGAGCGCCTAGCACTACCTAGCTGGATCGACCGGTTTACATTTAATGGCGATTTACGTTTGCGTTATCAAAACGACAGCTTTGGTAACGATAATGCCCCAATTAGCGCATTCCAAAACGAACAAAGAAATTCTAATGTATTAAGAAACTCTACTGAAGAGCGGAATCGTTTGCGGGTGAGAGCGCGGCTTGGTGTGGATGTTAAAGTCAATGACTGGTTAAATGGTGGTTTGCGTTTTACTACAGGCCTGCTGGAAACACCTGTTACGCCGAATCAAACAGAGGGCATTGCCCAAGGTAAGTATCAATTTGGCTTAGATGCGGCTTTTCTAAGGGCAAAACCTGTTGATTGGGCTATGATAGAAGGCGGACGATTTGCCAATCCATTTTTACATACTGATTTACTATGGGATCCTGACTTAGCATTTGATGGTGTTGCTGCAAGCTTTACACCGAAATTGAATAATAGCTGGACATCATTCACTACAATAGGCGCATTTCCAATAGAAGAAATCCAAGGTTCAGAGGTAAATAAAGCCGGTGATAAATGGATATATGCTTTACAAACTGGTGTTCAATGGCAATCTAGCAATAAATCAACCGCAAAATTAGGGTTGGCATATTACGATTACAAAAATGTAGAAGGTAAAACCAATCCAAACGGTTTAAATATTTATGATGCTACAGTACCACTTTGGCGACAAAAAGGTAACAACACCTTTGACTTAAATAGAAATAACGCTGCAACACAAAATCCTATTTACGGTTTAGCGTCAAAATTTAAGCAAATCAACTTAACGGGCGAAGTAGACCTAACTAACTTTAACCCTGTGCATGTCACTTTAACTGGTGATTACGTTAAAAACATTGGTTTTGATGCGAAAGATGTTTTCAGGAGAACAGGTAGCAATGATTATAAAGAAGAAACAGATGGTTATCAGCTGTTACTGAATGTTGGCCACAATACATTTAGAGCGCCAGCAGATGTGCCTGTAAAAAAACACGATTGGCGGATGATGTTGGGTTATAAATATATTGAGGCAGATGCCGTTTTGGATGGCTTTACCGACTCAAACTTTCATCTGGGTGGCTCTGATGCTAAAGGCTGGTTGCTAGCAGGTGAATATGGCATAGATAAAAATGCTTGGATTAGTGCGCGCTATTTTAGTACTGACTCAGTTAGTGGGCCAAAATTGGGTATAGATGTGTTGCTTCTCGACTTTATTGCTAAATTTTAGACAAGAATTAAAAATTAGGAATGAGTATGCAACCAAAATTACGCTATAAACTACTTTTCTTGCTGGTAATTTCTTTTGCTATTGGTTTAAGCACTCCATCAATTGTAGATGCAGCCGAAAAAAAAGATAAGTCGGCTCGCAAGGCTGCACTGATGATGCAAAAAATGAAACAAGATATGGAAGCAGAAAAGCTGGCTATGCAGACCCAATTTGACACGCAAAAAAAAGTGTTAGAAGACCAGCTAAAATTTAAAGAAGAAGATTTAACAAAATCACTCAAACAGCTTGCAGCTTTGGAACGTAAAGCCAAAAACTTAAGTGCTGATCTGGCCAAATCAAAAGATGAAAAAGCAGTCGTGGATTCTAAACTGACCGCTACACAAACCAACTTAGAGACAACACAAAAAAATCTAACTGATACATCAACGCTGCTTAAAAAAGCGAATGATGATTTAAGTTTTAATGATAACCAA
>JANNWI010000297.1:0-1862 GCA_031414715.1 Methylophilaceae bacterium
CCCGCACCAGCTAAGGTGAGCAAGCCAACAATAACAATAGCTAATAGCGCAATAGCAATAATTTTGGCACGCGAGCCTGGTAGCTTTTGCGCGATATACGGCGTTAAAATATGCACCAATTGATACACCAGTAAGCCTGCCAATAGCGCAGGCAGCAGGTGAAACACCAACACCAGCGACATACTTAAGCCAATTAATAGCCACGATGCAATATCGTATTGATTGGCGCTATTTTTAAAGTCAATATTTACATCGTTTTTTGCAGCATTTTTTTGTGTCATATGTGTTCACTAAATCGCGCTAAAAAAGCCTTGGTTTCATTAGCAGGTAAGCTTGCCTGAATACGCACTTTGTTGTTTAAAAGCATATCACCAAACTGCTTATCAATAATTTTGCCATTTAATTTTGTCACCGCATTTGTCAGCTCATCTACGCGTTTGTAATGAATGCTTAATGTTAACAACTGCATCTCTACAAAAGGCATTATTTGTGAGGCTTGTAGCGCCATTTTGGCAGTGCCGCTGTAGGCGCGCGCAAGATTACCAGTGCCTAAATTAATGCCGCCGTAATAACGTATTACTCCAATGGCCACGTTAATCAATTGCTGGCCTTCTAGCATTTGCAAAATCGGTTTTCCAGCGGTACCGCTGGGTTCGCCTGCGTCAGAAAAACGCCCTATTGTGCCATCAACAGTTTTAACCCTAAATGCATACGCCAAATGCCCTGCCGAATTGTGTTGTGCGGCGATGGCACGTAAAAAAGCGCCTACTTCAGCCTCGGTTTTGCAAGCTGCCGCCCAGGCGATAAAGCGTGATTTAGTGATGGTTTGCTCGGCCGCGCCAGATTTTTCTATTATAAACACTAGCTCAACACAATTTACGACAAGCCTGTGATATTGCCCTGCGAGCCAATATCTATGCGGCTGCTGGCAGGCACTTTGGGCAAGCCCGGCATGGTCATGATTTTGCCGCAAATGGCCACTATAAAACCCGCGCCGCGCGATAATCGCAGGTCTGCCACTTCTAATGTGTGGCCAGCAGGCGCACCGCGTAAAGTCGGGTCGGATGAAAACGAATACTGGGTTTTGGCGATGCAAATTGGAAAATGTGCGTAGTTTTTCTCTAACAATACCAATTTTTCAGTCGCTTTTTCACTTAATTCCACTTTACCTGCACCATAAATTTTACTGGCAATCGTTTCTATTTTTTCCCGCAATGAAATGTTATCTTTATATAAAAATCTGAATTTCGATTTTCCCTGAGCAAGCACCTTCACCACTTCTTGCGCTAAATCGGTCGCGCCTGCGCCACCGTTCGCCCAGTGTTTGCATACGATAGCTCTAACATCGCCAAGAGCCTCATGGCCATTAATTTTAAATACGGCGGCCTGCAGGGCATCTATTTCAGCTTGTGTATCATTGTAAAAATGATTAATCGCCACAATCACCTGCATGCCAAATTGTTCATGTAAATTATTAATATGTTTATTTAAATTACTGATTCCATTTAATAAATATTCTATATTTTCACTGTTTAAATCTTTTAAATCGCAACCACCGTGGTACTCTAGCGCACGCACAGTGGCTACAATTACCACCACATCAGGCTGCAAATTAGCCTTGCGACATTTAATATCAAAAAACTTTTCTGCACCTAAATCGGCACCAAAGCCTGCTTCTGTCACCACATAATCCGCCAGTTTTAGCGCGGTTTTAGTAGCCACCACCGAGTTGCAGCCATGCGCAATATTAGCAAAAGGACCGCCATGAATAATGGCGGGCGTATGCTCTAAGGTTTGCACCAAATTCGGCTGAAATGCATCTTTTAACAATGCTGTCATCGCGCCTTGCGCCTCCAGCTGCC
>JANNWI010000298.1:0-1947 GCA_031414715.1 Methylophilaceae bacterium
CACGGCATCCAGACCATAGGCCAAGCCCCAAACCCGCCAATCTGCGCGCCATCATCTGCCCGAACCCCCATCATCGTAAACTTGGAAATTCTCCCATTTAACAATCTGGAAACGCCCATAATCGTGCCAGTGGTACCCATGCTGGCAACAAAATGCGTAATTTTTCCATCGGTATCACGCCAAATTTCTGGGCCTGTCGTTTCATAATGCGCCAATGGATTATCTTGGTTACCAAATTGGTCTAACACAATGCCCTCACCCTCAGCTTGCATTTTCATCGCGACATCTCTGGCTAATTCCATACTGCCACCTTTCGGCGTTAAGACTAATTCGGCACCGTAGGCTTTCATACTTTGACGACGCTCAATACTTTGATTTTCGGGCATCACCAGCACCATTTTGTAGCCACGCATCGCCGCCACCATTGCCAGCGCAATGCCTGTATTGCCAGAAGTCGCTTCAATTAGCGTATCGCCAGGTTGAATATCGCCACGTGCCTCGGCGCGTGTAATCATGCTGTAAGCGGGTCTATCTTTCACCGATCCCGCAGGTTTGTTGCCTTCTAATTTTAGCAAAATCGTATTGCTAGGGTTTGGGTTCATACGCTGCAATTTAACCAGCGGCGTATTACCTACAAAATCGTCTAGGGTTTTAAAGTTCATTTTTTTATTTAGATAAGAATTGAATTAATTTAACTGTCAAAGTTAGCACCAGCAGCAACCAAATGAGCCTGACTAACCAAGGACTTACAGAAACACCTAATCCATCATCTGTTTCATTTCGCTCAACAATCTGCCACCATTTATTGATTTTATATTTTTTCATCTCGCAACTCTCAAAACAGCTAACTCAATTTCTCTTAATTAGGTAAATCGCATACGTGCCTAACGCCACAAAGCTAATAAGTGCAAGCTGTGGCAGAGTTAAGCCCAAAAATGTCCAGTCAATCGCGGCGCAATCGCCTGTGCCTTTAAAAATGAGTTTAAACATTTTTTCTAGTGGAAAATTCTCGAACATATAATCAAAACCAACGCCGCAATCGGCAATCATGCTTTCTTTGTTGGCTTGCAAATACCAATGCCGCATCGCCCAACCTGCACCGCCCAACGAGGTAAGCACTTGTAAACCTGTGAATATTTTCTGCAACAAGCTAGCAGGCTTAATACTTGAAGGACAGATAAACGCTGCAATTAAAAATAACACGCCCAAGCCCATAAAAAACATGCGCTGGGTAATACATAAAGGGCAAGGCTCTAGTTTATAAACCGTTTGAATCACTAACGCCAATATGACGATGCCAAAGCATGCCGCAAAGCCGATTAAATAACCACTCTTACCAGTGAATAATTTTTGCATCATTTGCTTTCTCTCGTCTTAACCGTCATACCGACGAAAGTCGGTATCCAGCGTCTTTGTTTTTTTAAAGTCCCTGGATTCCGTGTCAAGCACGGAATGACAAGATAGGTAATTGTAATGGATAATAATGTTTATGATTGAATCTGACCTATTTTCCCAACAAAAAATTCTTTCGGTGAGCGAATTAAATCATCTCGCGCGCGAGGTGTTAGAACACACGTTTCCGTTATTTTGGGTGGCGGGAGAGGTTTCTAACTTTACTCGCGCTGCCAGCGGCCATTGGTACTTCTCACTTAAAGACAGCACAGCACAAGTGAAATGCGTAATGTTTAAAGGCCGCAATAGCTATGTCGATTTTGTACCACGCGAGGGCGACAAAATTGAAGCACGCTGCACTGTTACTTTATACGAGGCGCGTGGTGATTTTCAGCTGACCGTGGAATTTGTGCAAAAAGCGGGCTTGGGTGCTTTATTTGAGGCGTTTGAAAAGCTCAAAATTAAGCTAGAGCACGAAGGCTTATTTGATGCGGCTTTTAAAAAAGCTATTCCAAAGTTTCCGCGGACAATTGGTATTGTCACTTCTAAAGATGC
>JANNWI010000299.1:0-3091 GCA_031414715.1 Methylophilaceae bacterium
CAGTATTGGCAGCTAGAGCATTAATAAATGCTTGGCCAGATGTACCAGCACCAACATCGCAACCATAAATTAAAATATCGCCATCATCTGTGAGTGCGGATTTAATCATGGCCAAATCGGCAGCGTGGCTGCCACTGGTGAGGTTTTGTAAATTTAAAATACCGTTGCCAATTTGCAGTTCACCACTTGTGCCGTGGCTTAAAATATGAATAGCGCTAATGTTAGTGCGACCACTTAAGGTGGCCGCAATTTGGTCTAAAGCATCTTTTGTGCCATCTAACAGCACTACATCTGCATTTGGGTGGCTGGCAATATATTGCTGTAAATCAGCCACTATAGCGTCGATAAAAATAATTTCATTGCTATTTAAATTAGTGGGCGCAAGGGTGCCGTCAATTAAGGCGCGGTCACTGGCTTGGTTATCATTAATATCGTTATCACTAGTTACATTAAAAATACTTGCATTTGCGCCGCTTACTGCAGGCGCTTCAACATAAGGGGTTTGTTCTGAAGTTCGTTCGGCGGCATGGTCAGTTATGTGATCCATCATCTCAGCACCCATCACTGGCAATACCGCATCGAATACAATGCGCGGCTCTAGCACTAAACGTTGTGATTGCGGCCGTAACGATTTTTTGGCTGCAGCAGATTTGGCAATTGGACTATTTTTTGTGTTATTCATGGCGCAGCCTTTATGTTTAAATTAATTATGCATTAATTTAATTAAGATATTAAGTGTAATATACGACGTAAGCAACTGTTTTATCGTAAAATTCTTTAATTTTTATAACAATTTAGCATTAAAACAACAATTGATTTTTCTAACATTTTAGACGTTAAGTTACATTGCATGCAGTAATCTTTACAGTAATTTACATGTCGCATCAATCAAAAATTGACACAAGTTTTAAGCAATATTTATACCAACTCATTCAATATTAGCGTTGTTAAGTACTAATGCTTGAATTAGCCGCTAGCTAGTGCGGTATTGCAGCTTAAAAGCATTGAATGGCAACGGGTTAAATCAAACACTACAACATTTGAAGCTTAAAATATGTCATGACATCAACAGTTACGTAATTAAATCAACAATAAAGTAGATCGACTAGTCTTGATTAAATGTTAATAGAATAGTTTTCTGATGTAATATTTGCACTTAATAAAATTATTTAAGGCTTAGTTGTGGATAATTTAGATTGGTTACAAAGCTTTCCACCTTTATTGGCATTAGAGCCGAATGCGCGTGATATTTTGGTTAAAAATGCACGTATAGTAGAGGCACCAATTGGCACGGTAGGTTATCGCGAGGGGGGAGCCTGCGGGGCTTATGTGATGCGGCTTGCAGGGCAGTCTCGCGTTTATAAAATGTCATCAAGCGGCCGAGAGATTTTGCTGTACCGCGTGGCGGCAGGTGAAACCTGCGTGATTACCACTACTTGCTTATTAGGCCACAGTAATTATCCAGCATCTACTATTGTCGAGGAGCCGATTCGCGATGTGATTATCCCCGCGCCAGCATTTAACCAATTAATGATAGATTCAGCCGTTTTTCGCCGCTTTGTCATGACAAATTATGGCGTGTTGATTAGCGATTTAATTGTGTTGCTGGATGAAGTGGCTTTTCATAGTTTAGATGCGCGTTTAGCTAAGTTATTGCTAGATTCTGGCGATGTAACGATTTCGCGCACGCACCAACTGATGGCGGATGAGCTAGGCACTGCGCGTGAGGTGGTTAGCCGCCAATTAAAACGATTTGAGCAAAAAGGTTGGGTAGCGCTAGGGCGTGGCCATGTTGAAATTAGCGATCGTGCTAAGTTGGAGAAAATGGCGAATCATTGATTTTGTATGCTTTTGCAAACTTGACTGACTTAGCTTAATTTAGCTCAACTTAATTTAGCTGATTTGCAAAATCATGATTGACATCTCTGTGCTTAGTTTCATCTTTAAGTATGGCAATAATCACTTCGCGTAAACGCGCATCTGCAGCAAGTTGCCAATAGTCAATCGCAATTTTGGGTGCAGGTACATTGTCGTAAATGCCGCTATCGACACCTGCTAAATATTCGGTATAGCTAACAATGGCTTCTTCTTCAAAATAACCCACCACGCGATGTGCGGTTTTGGGGGATAACACATACAGCACAAAAAACGCATTATAAAAAATGCCTTGCGCCAAAATAATCAAAAAACGCTCAAACCAGTTAGGTTGTGCGATGTGCACAAAAGTCATTAAGTGCATGCGCTCGTTTTCTGCTTCATCCAGTAAGGTTTTAATCCAGCCGTTATCGGGTTGCATTTTTCGCAGCGATTTTAAATGTTGCAATGCGCCTGCCACCATGCCAGGCACGGCGGCAACGGTTTCTAACACCACTGCCCGGTGGCCATAACGACCACTAAAAAACGTGTCAGCAAGCAAGCGCAAAAACTTAGTAAAACTCAATGCGACAATATCTCGCATTCCGTTCGGTATATGGTGTGATGGCTGATTCATTTATGCAGGTTCATCCATATAGTTACCTAGTTAAGAGTTTTTATCTTCACAAATTTTACGCCTAAATCAACGACAGCAAACAATTAAAATCAAGACGCCTTGTCTGCAAAAGTTGTTAGCGGGATTTTCTACCAACATCAATTTTTTTATCAAACATTTTTCTGGTGTTGATTGGTTGTTCATTTTTTATTCATTGTTACTGCGGTGCCTTTTTTGTTGCAGGTAGCGCTTTTACTGCGGGTGTTAGCGCTGCCACCGCACAATCAATGCATTTGCCTTTGGCTGCTGCATAGCCTTTAATGGCCGCAATACCTTTTACTTTAGTCATAATCGTTTCGTCCAAAATTGCTTCACCCATTTTTGCGCCAGTAATATCTGCACCCGTTAAATCGGCTTTGCTGAAATCTGCGCGAAACAAATCAGTATTGCGTAAGTTAGCATTGCGTAAATCCGCAAATTTCAAGTTAGAGCGATAAATTTCTTGGCCGGATCGAACAGGGCTGAAACGACTGCCGTCTCAAAGGGAGCCCATTTCATTTTTGGCCATTCAGTTCCAATGTATGTTGGGTTGCCAATTAGCAAGAGTCTGCCACTTCGGAG
>JANNWI010000300.1:0-2343 GCA_031414715.1 Methylophilaceae bacterium
CCTATGCCAATGCTAACAGAAGAGCGCCGTCGTGATTTAACCAAAATTGTGCGTAGCGAGGCCGAAGGCGCCAAAGTGGCGATTCGCAATGTGCGCCGCGACGCTAACGATACTTTAAAAAAACTGTTAAAAGATAAAGAAATTAGCGAAGATGACGAGCGCCGCACCCAAGATGAAGTGCAAAAGCTGACTGATAAAACAGTGATTGAAGTTGACAGGTTGCTGGCGGCTAAAGAAGTCGATTTAATGGCTGTTTGATTGAGCAATTAATGGGTTTGTTTACTAGCTCTACGCAAATAATTCCCGAATCTGGGGAAATTCCCAATCACATTGCGGTGATTATGGATGGCAATGGCCGATGGGCTAGAAAGCGCTTTCTACCTAGGGTTGCAGGCCATAAACGTGGCGTAGAAACGGTGCGCGATTTAGTCAAGCATTGTGCAAAACTTAAAGTAAAATATCTCACCTTATTTGCCTTCAGTAGCGAGAATTGGCGGCGCCCAGAAGATGAAGTATCGTTTTTGATGGGCTTATTTATGGACGCGCTGAAGCGCGAAGTGACTAAATTACACGAAAATAATATTCGATTAATTTTAATTGGCGACCGTAGTAAGTTTAATGCTGAACTAGTTGCGCAAATTAAAGCGGCAGAGAAGTTGACTGCCAAAAATACTGGGTTAACGCTGACCATTGCAGCCAATTACGGTGGGCGTTGGGATATTTTAAATGCGACTAATCAAATGATAAAAAAAATGCCCAACAAAACTGACTTTACAGAAGATGATTTGTCGCCATATTTGGCCATGCACTATGCGACAGAGCCAGATCTTTTTATTCGCACAGGTGGTGAAAAGCGTGTTAGTAATTTTCTACTATGGCAGTTAGCCTACACTGAGTTTTACTTTACCGATACGCTTTGGCCAGATTTTGACGCCAAAGCATTTCAATTGGCTATCCAATCATACCAACAACGCGAGCGCCGATTTGGACGCACCAGTGAGCAACTGGCGAACAGTTAGGCTGTAGCCTACATTATGCTAAAAACACGCATCACCACCGCGTTCATCCTGGTTGCTGGTTTCATACCTGCCTTATTTATGTCTTCCAATATCTATTGGGCTTACGGCATGTTATTTTTAGTTTTACTAGCCTTACATGAGTGGGCAGGCATGATTCAACTATCAACTAAGCAACGTGTTATTTATTTAGCCATAGCAGCTATTGCGGGAATAGCCATCGTGCAACTGATGCAACAACAAGGCTTTCACATATTTTTCTATCATTCACTCAATGTTTTTTTAGTTGTCACTTTGTTTTGGGTATTATTAGTACCATGTTGGCTAGCTAAAAAATGGCAAGTGAATAAATATGTGATGACGCTATTGGGGTTGCTGTTAATGGCTTCACTATGGTTGGGGCTTATTTGTGCCAAAAGTGCAGACCCATGGCTGCTGTTGGGGCTATTGGCGACTATTTGGATTGCAGACAGTGCCGCTTATTTTGCTGGTAAAAACTTTGGCAAGCATAAGCTAGCACCCTGTATTAGCCCAGGAAAAACTTGGGAGGGCGTAATAGGCGCATTGATTGCAGTGACTATTTTTGGCGCTATTTTGTACTTTGGCTTCAACGTCAAAACATTGGCTGTATTTCCTGCCTTATGGATAATTGCTGGCTTGGGAGTTATAGGTGATTTATTTGAATCGATGTTAAAGCGCCAAGCCAACATGAAAGATAGCGGCCATTTATTACCAGGCCATGGCGGCGTTTTAGATCGCATCGATGGCATCATCTCTAGCCTGCCAATCGCCATTTTAATGATTTACGCTTACAACTTGTGGTGGTCACCAGTTTAAGAATATGGCTTTGCAAAATATCACTATTTTAGGCAGTACTGGCACCATCGGCAAACAAACCTTAGATGTGATTGGGCGTCATCCTAAGCTTTACAAGGTCTATGCACTTGCTGCGAATAGCAATGTCAGCGCTTTGTTTGAACAATGTGTGCGATACAAACCCAGCTTTGCAGTGATGTTGTGCGAGAAATCTGCATGCGAATTACGTAACCAATTAAAAGCCTACGGAAGTCACACGCAAGTGTTGTCTGGCATTAGCGGTTTAGAGCATATCTCTAGTGATGAAAATGTACACACGGTAATGGCGGCGATTGTGGGTGCTGCAGGCTTAAAACCAGCCATGGCAGCAGCAAAGGCTGGCAAGCGTATTTTGCTAGCCAATAAAGAAACGCTGGTAATGGCAGGCAGTTTGTTTATGCAAGCGGTGAAAGATGGCGGTGCAACATTATTGCCAATTGATAGTGAGCATAATGCAATCTTTCAAGTGATG
>JANNWI010000301.1:0-5961 GCA_031414715.1 Methylophilaceae bacterium
GTTTACATACAAATTTTAAAAAAAATACTGAGCGAAAAAGACGCGCAAGGCGTCGGTTCTCAGGTGTTAGTGTTAGTGCCAGAAATCAATTTAACGCCACAGCTAGAGGCGCGTTTTAGAAGCCGTTTGTCACAATATCCGCTCGTCACTTTGCATAGCAATTTAAGTGAAAGTGAGCGCTTGCAAAATTGGCTAGCAGCCAGTAGTGGCGGGGCAAAAATTGTTATTGGTACGCGGTTGAGCGTATTTACGCCCATGCCAAATTTGCAGCTAATTGTGATGGATGAAGAGCACGATGGCAGCTACAAACAACAAGATGGTATGCGCTACCACGCGCGCGATGTTGCGATGGTGCGTGCCAAGCAATTGAACATTCCCATTTTGTTGGGCAGCGCGACGCCTAGTTTGGAGACTTGGCATAATAGTCAAAAAGGCCAATATGGCTTGCTTATCCTAAAACAACGTGCGGTGCAAAATGCGGCTTTGCCGAATATTTTTTGCATCGATACGGCAAAATCGTCAACTGAAAATGGCTTGTCACCCATATTAATCAAGGCTTTGCGCGAAAGAGTAGCGCGTGGCGAGCAAAGCTTATTATTCATCAATCGTCGTGGTTACGCACCCGTGCTACATTGCAACGCCTGCCAATGGGTTTCAGCTTGCACGCGTTGCAGCGCCAAATTAGTGGTGCATTTAAGCCAAAAACGCCTTAAGTGTCATCATTGTGGTTTTGATCAAAAAATCCCACAGCAATGCCCGAGTTGCGGTAATGCAGATATAAAACCTGTCGGGCAAGCCACACAACGTTTAGAGCAAACGCTGCAAACGCTGCTGCCAACTGCGTGCATTGCTAGAGTCGATCGTGACAGCATGCGCAATAAAGACGCGCTGACAGATTTACTCACACAAGTGCACAAAGGTGAAATTGATATTTTGGTTGGCACGCAAATGCTGGCAAAAGGCCACGATTTTCCGCACCTCACTTTAGTTGGCGTGATTGATACAGACAGCGCGCTGTACAGCCCAGATTTTCGCGCGAGTGAGAAGCTATTTGCGCAATTGATGCAGGTTGCTGGCCGCGCTGGTCGCGCAGAAAAAGCGGGTGAAGTGCTGATACAAACTGCTTTTCCGCAGCACGCTTTATTTGAAGCACTGCGCAGCCAAGATTATGAAAGTTTTGCTGATGAGCAATTGCAAGAAAGAAACGCGATGCAGTTTCCACCCACCAGTTTTTTTGCGCTGTTACGGGCAGAATCGAGTAAATTTGCAGAGGTAGAAAAGTTTTTGCATTTGGCTAAAATTGCCGCACAAAATTTAAATACAGAAGTGATGGTTTACGATGTGATTCGCCCACAAATGGAGCGCTTAAAAAGCATGGAACGTGGGCAGCTGTTGCTGCAAGCTAGTAGTCGCGGGGCTTTGCAGCGATTATTAAAAGTTTGGATGCCAGAAATTAAAAGCTTTTTATTGGCCAATAAAGTGCGCTGGAGCTTAGATATTGACCCATTGGAGTTTTAAACCTTAACATAAAAAAAGATAGGTTTTGCTATGCAGGCGCCGCCCACGTAAAATAGTATTATAAGTCGCGGGATTGGTGAAATGGCATCATGAAACTTTCCCAAAGTTTAGTCGCGGGTTCGATTCCCGTATCCCGCTCCAGCAAGTTGATAATGAAAAGTATGATAGAAAGTAAAAATGACTGAAACACCGCCAATTGTTCTTACATTTGCTGCCACAGACCCTAGCAGCGGTGCGGGTTTACAGGCCGATATTCTAGCGCTAGCCAGCATTGGCTGCCATCCATTATCTGTAGTCACTGGTATTACCGTGCAAGATACGGTTGGCGTAGAGAGCGTGATGGCACTAGATGCTGATTGGGTAAATGACCAAGCGCGCACTATTTTAGAAGATGTACAGATTGCCGCGTTTAAGCTGGGCTTGCTTGGTAGTGTGGAGAATATTGCTGTTATCGCCGAAATCGTGGCCGATTATCCCAATGTGCCACTAATTATCGATCCTATTTTAACGTCTGGCCGTGGTGATGAGCTAGCAAACGATGAAATGCAAGCGGCTATGTGCGAATTGCTTTTTCCGCAAGCAACGCTAATTACACCGAACAGTTTAGAGGCGCGCAGGCTAGCATTTTACGAAGAAGGTGAAGAAATTCTGCATACATCTTTAGACGAAGCTGCTATACGTTTGTTAGAAATGGGCGCTGAATATGTCATGATTACTGGCACGCACGAGCGCAGCGTGGACGTTGTGAACTCACTCTTTGGTAGCAATAGTTCGGGCGCTAGTGGCCTGATTAAAGCCTATCATTGGGAGCGGCTGGTTGGCAGTTATCATGGTAGCGGTTGCACGCTGACTAGCGCAATTGCGGCTTGTTTGGCGCACGGTTTAAGCATGGAAGAAGCGATTCAAGAGGCGCAAGAGTACACTTGGCAAACGCTTAAAAATGGCTTTAGGCCGGGCATGGGTCAGTTTATTCCAGACCGCTTTTTTTGGGCGCGCGATGAAGCAGAAGTTGATTCAAAAGGCACTGAAGAGAAAGATGTAAAACCGTTTGAAAAAATCTCGCCCATACAGCATTAATGCAAACCAATATGATAATTAAAGGTCTCTACGCAGTCACTCCAGACACCCTTTTTACTGAGACATTATGCCAGCAAGTAGAACAGGCACTGCAAGGCGGTGCTAGCATGGTGCAATATCGCAACAAAGTGGCAGATGCTAGCTTGCGGTTGCTCCAAGCGACCGCATTATTGGCCTTATGTCATAGTTTTAACGTGCCTCTTATTATTAACGACCACCTTGATTTGTGCGCGCAAATTGATGCCGATGGACTGCATTTAGGCGGCACCGATTGCGATTTAGGTGCTGCGCGGCGCTTGCTGGGTGATAGTAAGATTATCGGCGCATCGTGTTATAACCAGCTAGATTTAGCGACAAAAGCAGAAGCTGAAGGTGCCAGTTATGTGGCATTTGGCGCATGTTTTAGCTCGCAGACTAAACCAAATGCTGTCAAAGCACCGCTCAGTTTGTTTGCTGAAGCTAAGCAAAAAATTAAAATCCCGCTGGTAGCGATTGGTGGCATTACGCTAGAAAATGCGCCGCTAGCCATTGCGGCCGGTGCAAACGCTATTGCGGTGGTGGGTGCATTGTTCAATGCGGAAGATATTAAGCAAAACAGCCAACAATTTAGCCAATTATTTAACGATTAAGCTACGAGCAAAAAACACCGCCCTGTAACCCGCATGGATATTGGCTTGCAGAGTATATGTTGTTGATTGTATTTTGCAAAAAAATTATCTTTTTTGACTACTCTTAACGTAACGCCATCATGTTATTATTTTATGCTATGGAAAATTCAAGAAAACTTGCGGCGATTGATATGTTTTGTGGTGTCGGAGGTCTGACCCATGGACTTAAATTATCTGGCATTCCAGTTTTTGCAGGGTTCGATATTGATGAAGCTTGCAAGTATTCTTATGAAGAGAATAATCAAGCAAAATTTATTTCAAAAGACATAAGAAATATTTCAGCAAAAGAAATATTAGATTTTTTCCCAGATGGTCACGAAAAAATTATGGTTGGTTGTGCCCCTTGCCAAACATTTTCAACGCACACGCATAAAATCTCAAACCGTGAAAAAGATCAAAAATGGGGATTAATAACAGAATATTTAAAAAAAATTATAGAGGTGCAACCGTCAATTGTTTCAATGGAAAACGTGCCAGGAATTACAAAATATCCAATATTTAATGATTTTGTAACATCACTTGAAAAAGAAGGTTTTTCCGTTTCTTATAAAATTGTATTTTGCCCAGATTACGGTATTGCGCAAAGCAGAAGTAGATTAGTTCTGTTAGCTTCTAGGTACGGTGAGATTAAACTCATATCCCCAACACACACAAAAGAAAATTACTTAACAGTCAAAAATGTTATTGGTCATTTATCGCCTATTGAAAGCGGGGAGTTTGATAATACAGATACCCTGCATTTTTCTGCGTCTTTATCTAAATTAAATAAAAAAAGGATGAAGGCATCAAAACCTGGTGGCAGCTGGATGGACTGGCCAAAAGCTTTAAGGGCTGATTGTCATAAGAAAGAAACGGGAAGTACTTACAAAAGTGTTTATGCAAGAATGAGGTGGGATGCATTAGCTCCTACTATAACTACCCAATTTTATAATTTTGGTACTGGTAGATTTGGGCATCCTGAACAAAACAGAGCTCTGTCAATAAGAGAGGGCGCATTAATACAAACGTTTCCTCAAACTTATAAATTTTTACCGCCAAATACCCTTATTAATAAGGGATTGGTTTGTAGAATGATAGGCAATGCTGTTCCCGTTAGGTTGGGTGAGGTTATTGGCCTGTCAATATTGAAACACTTATCTGAGTATCAAGTTTAGTGTGGTAAAAAATGCCTAAATATAAAATGTCTATTAGTCTAAATGTCCTTAATCATTTAGGTATTAATTTATATAGTAATTCTGTCGCTGTTATCACTGAAACAGTGGCGAATGGGTGGGATGCTGATGCCTCTTTAGTAACCATCAGTCTTGATGCTGATAGCAAAACTATTACAATCGAAGATGATGGTATTGGTATGACCGTAGAGGAAATTAATGATCGTTTTTTACATATAGGATACAACAGGCGCAAAAGCTCGGATACTGTTACTACGCCTAAAGGTAGAAACGTTATGGGGCGAAAAGGGCTTGGCAAGTTATCACTATTTTCAATAGCTCAAAGTATCAAAATTTACACCAAGAAATTAGATGGCAGTGTAAATGCCTTTTTTATTGATGTTAAAAAAATTGAAGCACAAATATCTCAAAATGATGTGAACCAGCCATTTGATTATGAGCCTGAAGAAATAGTCACAATCCCCACAAATATTATTACTAATACTAGCGGTACTACAATAGTTTTGAGCGATTTGAAAAAAAGTAGAACCACTCCAGAAAGCCAGTTAAGAGCTAGGCTTGCCCGCAGGTTCTCTGTCATAGGCCAAAAACATGGCTTTGTTGTTAAAGTTAACGATGCTGATATTTCAATAAGTGATCGACACTACTATAAAAAATTGCAATACATTTGGTTGTTTGGAGACCAACAGTTTGCAGATGAGATAACAAATTTCTGTGGCACAACTTTATTACGCAGTTTGGTAATTGACGAGACTATACCAAACACTAATGGCTCAAAAATTACAGGTTGGATTGGCACTGTTAACAATAGCGGTCAACTTAAAGATGAAAATGCAGGCAACCTTAATGGCATAGTATTGTTAGCAAGGGGTAGGATTATTCAAGAGAATATTCTAGATAATTTCTCTGATGGACGTCTTTACACTAAATATTTAATAGGTGAAATCAATGCAGATTTCTTAGATGATAATCTGTTACCTGACATGGCGGCTAGCAGTAGACAAAAGTTAATTGAAGACGATGAAAGATATTCAGTATTAACAAGTTATCTAAAATCAATACTTAATGATATTGCGAATAAATGGACTGAATATCGTAATGAAGATGGTGTGAAAGAGGCTATACAAAGTTATCCAAAGGTGGCTGAGTGGCTAGATAAATTTAAGACTAACTCTGATACAAAAAAATATGCACTAAAAATTATTGGGCATATCCAATCATTGCCAGTAGAAAAAGAGGAAGACAGAAGAGAATTGTTGAAGCATGGCATCATTGCTTTTGAACGATTAAAAGTAAACGAGGAGCTTTCAAAACTAGATTCGCTCTTAACTTTTGATTCAATACAATTTCAATCAATTGTGTCTAATGTAGATGAAATTGAAGCTAGTCTTTATTATCAAACAATTAAAAGTCGAATTAGCATCATAAAAAAACTGGAAGAATTAACAGATGCTAAGGCGCTAGAAAAAGAAATTCAAGCGCACATATTTAAACATCTTTGGTTACTTGACCCTTCTTGGGAGAGA